>JAIPGX010000033.1 GCA_021735465.1 Candidatus Babeliales bacterium
CAATGCTTCTGTTGCCTCCGGAATTCTTTTATTTTTAATTTCCCAGAAAATTTAAAATAATATTTACTTTATAAATTTTTATAAATTAATTTAAAAATTCAAATAGGCTATAGAATTGTAATTTTTATTTTAATTTTAGAGTTATTGCAGAAATAATAATATTTTTTCTAAACTCTTTTTAATAACTATTAGGAAAAAGGGTTGGTAATGAACAAATTTTTTTTGATAAAAAATATTGTTATTTTTTGTTTAATTATTAGGTCTATTAGTGCAGGGATTGGTTTTGCTAATGGTAAGCTAATAATTAAAACTGAGAATTTTTACTCCAAAAAATTAGAAAAAGAGATAGCTTCTTTTTTTAAAAAAAATATTAATTCTGAAAAAATTTCAAAAGATAAGCTTAATTCTTTTTGTTTGCAACTTAAGAAAAAATACAAAATAATAAAAAAAATCGAATTAAATAGTATTAATCCAGATAATATAGAATGTAAAATTACAGCAGCACAACCTCTATTTACAGTTAACAACAAATTTGTATTAACCGATAAAAAAAGATTATTTGATTGTGAATTTTTTGAATTTTTCGATAGGAAAAAAATAAATAATTTTTTTATTCAAGAGTCTTTTTTAAAAGAAAAAATGTCTGTAAAAATATATAATTGCTTAAAGAATATTTCTAAAGAAATAATTAATGATTACGATATAAATTATATTAAGGACACACAAGTGCTTTTGAAGTCTAAGAATTTTGATTGTAATAACACTAATAATAATAATTTTTTTATTTTGCTTGATTCAAATTCTGTAGATTTGAACAAAATAAAAAAAATAGAATCTATAAAAAAAGCAAATTTAAATTTTAACTTAAATAAAAAAAGGTGGAAAAAGTGCAAATTATTTGATTTGCGATTTAATAATCGCATTTTACTTAAATTTGTAGATTTAGATTTTGGGGGAGGGGACTATGGGATTAAAAATGTCGGATAAAATAATAGCAGCCATAGATATTGGCACTACAAAAATTTGTGTTTTGGTGGCAAAAAAAGATTTTAATGATCAACTTGATTTAATTGGCATTGGACAAAGCAATTCTTATGGACTAAAAAAAGGCGTAATTGTTGATGTCAATAAAACAGTTGATTCAATAAAAAAAGCGGTAGCTCAAGCACAAGAAATGTCGGGAATTGTTATAGATACAGCTTGCGTTGGAATTTCCGGAGGACATATAAAATCTTTTAATTCATCCGGAGTTGTCGCTGTAAAAAATAAAAATATAACACAATCAGATGTTAATAAAGTTATAGAAGCAGCAAAAGCAGTTGCAATTCCGCAAGATCAAGAAATTTTGCATGTATTACCACAATATTTTAAAGTTGATGGACAAGATAATATTTTAGATTCAGTTGGAATGCATGGAGTAAGGCTTGAAGCTCAAGTGCATATTATTACAGGAGCAGTAACTTCTGCTCAAAATATTATTCAAGCGTGTAATTTGGCCAGTATTAATGCATCAGATATTGTATTGGAACAAATTGCATCTGCAAATGCAGTTCTTACAAGTTCTGAAAGTGAGCTTGGAGCAGGAATTCTTGATATTGGTGGTGGAACTGCAGACTTTGCAATATATAAAGATGGAAGAATAATCCATTCTAAAGTTATCCCATTAGCGGGAAACCATTTTACAAATGATCTGGCAATTGCATTTAATATTTCTAAAGATCAAGCTGAACAAATTAAAAAGAATTATGGTTTTGTTTGGGAAGAAAAATATTTAGAAATAGATAAAGATAAAATCAATATTTTTTTAGAACATCAAAATATTGAAAAAGCAATTGATATTTATACTTTATTTGAGGTTTTAAATTTTAGGGCTCAAGAGATTGTAGATATTCTTACGGATGAATTGATAAAATTCAGACTAATGTCTTTTATGCCATCTGGGTTAGTTTTAACAGGAGGAGGTTCTTTGCTTTCTGGCATGAAAGAATTATTTGAAAAAAGTTTAAAATTACCCGTAAGAATAGGATATCCTAATGGTTATAAAGAAAGTGCTTTAACAAAAAATTTTAATGTCCCAGATATTTTAAAAAGCCCAATTTATGCCACAGGATATGGGTTGCTTCTTTATGCAGCCGGATTAAACAATCAGGACGCAAAATTAATACAAAAAAATGGAACTGTTGCTGAAGTTTTTAAAAAAATGCGATCATGGTTATATGAATTTTTATAAAGTGATTTGATTAGAAAGGAGAGTGTATGATCGAACTTAATGTGCAAAAAGAAGAACCTATAAAGTTTGGTGCTTGCCTGAAGGTTATAGGTGTTGGCGGTGGCGGTGGGAATGCTATAAATAGCATGATTGAAAGTGCGGATTTGGATACGGTAGAATTTGTTGTTGCAAATACAGATGCACAGGCATTGAGCTTGTCTAAAGCAAGTTATAAAATTCAATTAGGTGCAAAACTTACAAGGGGACTTGGAGCAGGATCTAATCCAGATATTGGACGTAGAGCTGCACAAGAGGATTTAGATCCGGTGTTAGAAAAAATTTCTGACGCGGATATTCTTTTCTTAACGGCAGGGTTGGGCGGCGGAACGGGTTCTGGGGCTATTCCAATTATAGCAAAAGCAGCAAAAGATTTAGGGATTTTAACTGTAGCAATAGTAACACGACCATTTGTATTTGAAGGTAAAAGAAGATTGCAGCATGCACAAGATTCTTTGGAAAATCTTAAAGAAAATGTTGATACAATTATTGTTGTACCTAATCAGAAATTGTTAGAAGTTGCTGATCCAAAAATTTCAATGTTAGATGCTTTTGCTATGTCTGATGATGTTTTAAAACAGGCAATTAAGGGTATATCTGATATAATTACAAAAACTGGATATATAAATGTTGATTTTGCAGATGTTAAAGAAGTCATGAAAGGAATGGGGCTTGCCATTATGGGGACTGGCGTTGCTGAAGGGGCAGATAGGGCCAAGCAAGCTGCAATGCAGGCGCTTTGTTCTCCTTTGCTTGAAGATGTTAGTATTCAGGGAGCAAGAGGCATTTTGTTAAATATTACTGGAAATACAGATCTGGGATTGCATGAAATTAATGAAGCTGCGGCAATTGTTAACGAAAAAGTTAATTGTGATGCACATGTTATTTTGGGATCAGTAATAGATCCTAATATTGGAAATCAAGTTAAGGTTACTGTAATTGCAACAGGTTTTAATGAACAGCAATCAAAAAAAACAATCAGTAAAGAAAATGTTTTTGCTGCAGTAAAAGATGATATTAAATCTGTTGATAAAAATTATAATGATGATAGAATCAACGAAAAAATAGTTTTGAAAATAAAAGAAGAGGGTAATGATGCTTCTTTAAACAATCAAGTTAATTATGATTTAAACGATCTAGATACGCCCACTTTTTTACGTAAAAAGCAAGAACAAAATGTAAACTCGCAGAATTAAATAAAAACATATTGTAAAAGAAAATTATGGTTTTACACAATGCATCTTCTTATTTGGTCTGTTTTGGGGATAAGAATGATTGTTGTGTAAAATCATATATAAATCCTGATAAAAATAAATCTAAAATTTCAGGAAAACTTTTTGATGAAGTAAGAAAAAGTTTTCTTAATTTTGCCCAAATAAACAAAATTGTTTTTTTAAAACAAGTACATGGTGCAAATGGTTTATGTATTACTGATTTATCACAAATTCCAAAAGAGAAAAATATTTTTGATTTTGAAGGTGATTTTATTATTACAAATTTGCACAATATTGCCATTGGGGTTTTGACTGCGGATTGCTTGCCAATTGTACTTTACGATAAAATAAAAAATATTGCAGCTATTGTTCATGCAGGCTGGAAAGGCTTGGTTGCAAATATTATTGGTAAAGTTTTTGAAAAATTACAAAAAAATTTTGATTCTAACCCCACTGATATTTTAGTTTTTTGGGGGCCATGTGCGGGTAGTTGTTGTTATGAAGTTAATAAAGATTTTTTCAAAAATTTAGAAAAATTTTATTTTTTTGAAAAAACTGTAGTTAAAAAGCAGGAAAAAATGTTTTTCAATTTGATATGTTTTGCAAAATTGCAATTATTAGATTTGGGAGTTGCAACAAAAAATATGAATTTTAAATATAATAATTGTACTATTTGTGATAATCGATTTTTTTCTTATCGACTTGCTGGTCCTATTGCTGGTCGTCAAGCAACAGTTATTGTTTTAAAATAGAAAAATATGTTCAAATTTTTTTAGAGAAAGGGTTGTGTTATGTTAAAAGAATTAAATATGTGGTCTAAAAAATTGAAAGATGGTCTAGAGCTTGCCAATAATTTTGTTTATAGAAATAAGGCTAAATTGCCTACGAATATAAAGAAAATTGCTTTTATTGGTATGGGTGGCTCTGGAATTACAGGTAGAATTGTAAAAACTATTTTAGACAAAGAGTCTAAAATACCGTCTTTTATTATAGATTCTCCAGGGTTGCCTGAGTATGTAGACGCAGCTACATTGGCAATAGTCATATCATATTCAGGAAATACTTGGGAAACAATTGATGTTTTAGAAAAATTAGCCGAAAATTTTATTCCCACGATAGTAATTGCACATGAAGGTAAAGCGGTATTAATTGCTGAAAGTAAAAATTTACCCTTTGTTTTGGTGCCTGAGTGTATTCAACCAAGAGCAGCACTGGGGTATTTTTTAGGAATAGTTTTGGGTATTTTTGATCTTTTGAATATTTTGCCCAAAGGGCAAGATACTGTTAAAAAGTTTTGCAATTTAGCAGATTTATATGTACCAAAGTTTGAGGATAAAGCTTTTTTTAGTAGTTTTTTAGACATAGTTAATGATTATGAATTTTTTCATATTTGGGGTATAAGCGGTGATAGCGCTTCTTGTGCCTATAGAGCTCAAACCCAATTTAATGAAAATAGTAAAGTGCAAGCTGTTGAGTCTTGTTTTCCTGAATGTTGTCATAATTTGTTGGTAGGATTTACAGATTGTAAGATAAAACCTTTGGTTTTATTTTTTTATACAGATTTTTTGTCAACAAATTTAAATATAGCAATAAAATCAACTTGTGAACTTTTAAAAGAGCAGGGTGTCTTACTTTACAAACTTTCGGTTTTAGGAGATACTTGGAAAGAACAGCTTTTTTATATGATTTTATGGTCCGATTTTGCATCTTATTATTTGGGGCAGAAGAGGGGCGTTCAGATAGTTGAAGTTGAATTAATTAATAAATTAAAAGAAAAACATAAACAAAATGGTATTAAGTAGATTTTGAAAATCAAAATCAAATAGGAGTTATACTATGAAAAAAGATATTCATCCAACTTTATATGATGTTGAAGCGAGATGTGTTTGTGGTAATACATTTAAAACTAAATCTACTGCAAAAGATCTTGATATAGATATTTGTTCTGCGTGTCACCCTTTTTATACAGGTACACAGAAGTTTTTGGATACAGCTGGAAGAATAGAAAAATTCAATAGAAAATATAAAAAAAATAAGTAATTTATGTTGAATTTGGATTGGAAAGACATACAAAAAAAACATGAAAATATTGCTCAGAAGTTATTAGATTTTTCTTTAGATCCAAAAAAAAGAGCAGAATTACAAAGAAAAAATGCGCAATACGAAAATATTCTTTCTGCATATAAAAAAATTAGAGATTTACAAGATTATATTGCCCAAACAAAAGCTTTATTAACGCAAGAAAAAGATGAAGAAATGCGATTGCTCTATCAAGATGAGATAGAGCAATCGGAAAAAAAATTAAAAAATTTTGAAATTGAATTAGAAGATTTTCTCTATCCTGCTGATCAAAGAGATGAAAGGTCTGTATTTTTAGAAATTAGGGCCGGTGCTGGCGGACTTGAGGCTGCGTTATTTGTAGGTGATCTTTTTAGGATGTACAGCAATTATGCCTTATCTAAAAACTGGGAAGTTTCTATTGTAGATTTTAATAAAACTGATTTAGGTGGTTATAAAGAGCTTGTTATCTTTATAAAAGGAAAATACGTTTATAAGCACCTAAAATTTGAATCAGGTGTCCATAGGGTTCAAAGAGTACCTCAAACAGAAGCCTCAGGTCGAATACATACTTCTACTGTTACTGTAGCTGTTTTGTCTGAAGCAAAAGAGGTTGATGTTGCAATTAATCCGCAAGATTTACGCATAGATGTTTACAGGGCAAGTGGTGCTGGCGGTCAGCATGTCAATACTACAGATTCCGCCGTTCGCATAACACATATTCCAACAGGTGTAGTTGTTTCTTGTCAAGATGAGCGTTCTCAAATAAAAAACAAAGCTAAGGCGATGAAAGTTTTGCAAGCTCGCATATATCAAGCCGAACAAGAAAGATTAGAAGCAGAGCGCAGTGCGCAAAGAAAGCAGCAGGTTGGCATGGGGCAAAGAGCCGAAAAGATTCGAACTTACAATTATCCTCAAAACCGTGTCACAGACCACCGCATAGATCTTACTTTAAAAAAATTAGATTTCATTATGCAAGGTCAGCTTGATGATCTTATTGACCCTTTAATATCATGGGAAAGAGAGGAGCGGAGAAAAGAATCGTGCTTAATTCTATAATTAATTATTTTACCCAAAATAATCATATATTAAGTTTTTTAGGAATATTACTTTTTTTGTTTACAGCTTTTATTTTTTCTAATAACAAAAGAAAAATAAATTGGTTGAAAATTTTGAATGCCTTTATTATGCAAGTAATTTTGGCATTTTTTATTTTAAAAACTCAAATAGGTTCTCGTATTTTTATGATCTTAGCAGATATTTTTGTATTACTTTATAAATTTGCTGATTCAGGAATTGGTTTTCTTTTTGGAAGTTTAGCAAACCAATCTGATAGTTGGGGATTTATTTTTGTAATCAAAGTTTTACCGGTACTTATATTTTTAAGTTCTTTGATGTCAATAATGTTTCATTTTGGGGTTATACAATTTTTGGTAAAAATAATTTCTTATACCATAAGGCCAATTTTAGGAACTTCAGGCGTAGAAACTTTATGTGTTGCTGCAAATAGCATGGTTGGCCCAACTGGTGCACCCTTACTAGTGAAAAAATATATAAAACATTTAACAAAATCTGAAATTATGGTTTTAATGGTGAGCGGTATGGCAACAATTAATGCTGCAAGTTTAGCAATCTACGGCTCTATGGGGGTTTCAATTTTGCATATGCTTGTTGCTTCCATAATGTCTATTCCAGGAGTTTTGTTGATATCAAAAATTTTAGTTCCAGAGACAGAATCACCACAGACTGTTGCTGGCAATAAAATTGAAATGCCACGGGATAGTTCAAATGTCTTGGATGCAATTACAATTGGTGCCATTGATGGTTTAAAATTGGCAGCAAGTGTATCGGCTATTCTTTTAGCATTTATTAGCTTGATGGCTATGACTGATTATATTTTACTTAATACTATTGGTTATAGTTTAAATTTTATTTTTTCAAAAATATTTTATCAAATTGCAACTCTTTTAGGCGTCGAAGTGCAAGATAGAGCCGTTGCGGGTGCTTTATTAGGACAAAAATTAGTTATTAACGAATTTATTGCTTATGCAGCATTTGTAAAATCAGCATTAAGCGAGCATTCTAGGATCATTTTGACTTATGCCTTATGTGGATTTTCTAATTTCTCGGTAATTGGTATGCTTATTGGCGCAATAGCAGTTTTAGCACCAGAAAAACGAACTATCTTGACCAAATTAGGTCTTCGCGCCCTTTTAGGCGCAACTTTAGTTAATTTGCTAAACGCAGCAATCGCCAGTTTATTAATCTAAAAAAACATAAATTTTAAAGTTTTTTTGACTTCTAATATAAAAATATTACAATTAGAATTAACCAGACTAGTTTTGTCGTATTTGTTTAATTTTGTTAATTTTTAAATTTAATTAGAGGTAGCATGAAAAATTTTAAATTTTTATTATTTTTATTTAGTTTTTTTAGTTATTTGAATATTGCAGCTATGCAAGATCAATATAATGATCTTGATAATGGTCAAGATGATCTTGAAATTATGGCTTTGACTGGCGACAATTATGCTGACGGTGTTGATGGTGTAGCAGCTTTGTTAGATGATCTAGATATCAGTAATATTTTGAATAACAACATAATTTTAATAACAATTGATAATTTCAGACTAAAAATTTCAACAGATAGAGCTTTAGAAAAAAAATTGATTACAGAAGAAGATATTGGGCCTAATGGAATTGTAAATTTATCAATTAGTGAGTCTGAATTAAAACAAATTTTGAATTCAGGTAGAGTTTGTACGCCCGGCCAAAGCCCAGAGATACATGCAAAACGTGATAGAAAAGAAAGCCAGATAAAAAGTAGTTTAAGAAAAAGTAATAGTAAAAAGACTAGAAAAAGTAATCCAGAAGATTACTAAAAGAGCAGGCTTAAAGTATTGCTGGTCAAATTGTTGATGAATTGCTAAAATCACAAATTCGAGAATAAAAAAATTATGAAAATAGCAGCTTTAGTTTCTGGGGGTGTTGATAGCTCTGTAGCTTTGGCCCTGCTTAAGGAACAAAAACACGACATTACCGCTTTTTATTTAAAAATATGGCTAGAAGATGATCTTGCCTTTTTGGGTGACTGCCCATGGGAGCAGGATCTTTTTTATGTTGAAAAAGTTTGCAAACAGCTTGATGTGCCTCTAAAAATTATTAACATGCAGCAAGAATATTGGGATAAAATAGTTAGTTATACTATTAACGAAGTTCAAGCAGGACGGACCCCTAGCCCTGATATATTTTGTAATCAAAAAATAAAATTTGGTTGTTTTTATGAAAAAATCGATAAGTCTTTTGAAAAAGTGGCAACAGGGCATTATGCCATATTAGAAGAAACAAATAACAAATTTATATTAAAAAAATCAAAAGATTTATTTAAAGATCAAACTTATTTTTTGTCACATTTAAATCAAGAACAGCTTAAAAGAGCCATGTTCCCAATTGGTAATCTTTTAAAATCGGAAGTCAGAGATTTGGCAAAAAAGTTTAATTTGCCAAACAAAGACAGAAAAGATAGCCAAGGGATCTGTTTTTTGGGCAAAATTAAATTTAGTGATTTTATAAAACACCATTTAGGTACAAAACCAGGAGATTTAATAGAGATTGAAACTGGCAAGAAACTAGGACAACATGAGGGTTTTTGGTGTTATACCATTGGTCAAAGAAAGGGAATTGGACTTTCTGGCGGTCCATGGTACGTTGTAGCAAAAGATCCAGAGAAAAATATAGTGTATATTTCTAGCCAATATTTTACTCCTGACAAAAAAAGAGATAAGCTTACTGTTTCGGATTTTAATTGGATCAATGGGACTAAACCTGAAAAAACAGAAGATTTGAGTGTAAAAATTAGACACGGCCAAGATTTTTATAAGTGCAAGCTTGAATTTTTAGAAAAAAATAAAGCACTAGTAACTATCGATGGTCAAGATCAGGGACTGGCTCAAGGGCAGTTTGCAGTATTTTATGATCAAGATATCTGCTTGGGGTGTGGCGTAATTTCTTAAAATTTTTTTATAAAGATATTTATTTTATGTTTAAAAAATTTAAAAAAACTTTTTTTAAAAAAAATTATATTTATGGTGGTATTGATCCTAAACCTATTTATAGAATTATGGAAATAGGTAAAACTTTTTGTTTTACTTTAAATAAACTTAGAAAGAAAAAACTAAAAGCATATTTTTCAGAAGAAAATTTGAAAAATTGGGGAGTTTATAAAGAGCCTGCAAATAAAAATTTTGAACCCGTTATTACTTGGATAGGCCAATCAACTTTTTTGATTCAAATTGGTGACAAGAATATTTTAACAGATCCAATTTTTTCAGATCTTATGCTTTTTTATCCGAGAAATTTTGCACCAGGAATAGAACTTAAAAAACTACCCAAAATCGATTATATATTGATATCTCATGATCATAAAGATCATATGGAAAAAGAGAGTTTATTATTTTTAAAATCGCATGATCCTGTGATTTTAGTTCCTAAAGGCAATAAAAAATGGTTCGATAAAAATAATTTTACAAAAGTTTATGAAAAAGAATGGTGGCAAAGTGAAATTTTTGAAAATTTAAAAATTTCTTTTTTACCTGCAATACACTGGGCCGGAAGATCGCCTACAAGTATAAACAAGTCTTTGTGGGGTAGCTGGATGATAGAATTTAATGGCTTTAAAATGTATTTTGCAGGGGATACTGCTTATTCAGAGCATTTTAGTCAAATATCTCAAAAATTTAAAAATATAAATGTCGCATTAATGCCATTGGGGCCAGTTGAACCAAGAAGGTTACAGCAATATTCGCATGTTGATGGACACCAAGCGGTTCAGGGTTTTGTTGATCTTAAAGCCGAACATTTTATTGCGATGCATTGGGGAACTTATTGTTTAGGTTCAGATGACTTTTACGATCCCATAAATTGCGTTAAAAATGCTTGGCAAGAAAATTTAAATTTTTTGCAAAATAAAAAACTTCATATCATTGGATTCGGTGAACAATTGAAGTTTTGTTTTGATTTGCCAAAAGATCGATAGTGTTATTATGCATAATTTCAAGTCCTGCCGCTTGATATTCTAACATTTTAGTTGGACGAGAGACCCAATTAATAATGTCTTCTTCTCTAAATAAAAGGCCTACATTGCAGGCTGATAAGTATTTGTATAAGTTTTCGGGTCTTATATTTAAAACTAAATAACTATTATCTGGTAGCGTGCTTTCAAATAACATTTTTTGAATAATTTTCTTGTCAGAAGATAAAATTAATAAAAAAATATTTTTATCTTGATTATATTTTTCTTTAAAAAAATTAATTATTTCAGGCAGGCCCTGCCAAGCTTTATAAGATCCGCTGTAACAGTATATTGTTTTGTTTCCAGATATATTTAATTTTTTTCTTATTTTGTTTTTCCAAAATTCTTTTTCTTTATCAGTAATATTTTTAATTAAATTTTCTAAGTTTTCTATTTCTA
>JAIPGX010000034.1 GCA_021735465.1 Candidatus Babeliales bacterium
CTATACGAGATATGGTAGAAAAATTTAATATTTTTGTAACTTTGATACAAGCTTCAATTATAGCTTCTTTATCCCTTTTTTCAAAATTTGCAGGTGTAATTTTTGTTGCACGACCGGGCATATATTTTTGAACATAATCAAAAAAATCTGAATTTTTTTCACAAACAACTTGTGTAATGGGCAAAGCAAACCAATCTTTATCTCTTTGCAAACAGACACAAACAAACTCAAAGCCATCTATTTTTTCTTCTACTAAAACTTCTTGTTTACGCCTGCTATCACAATAGCAGGCATTTTTTAATGCTTGCAATAAATTATTCTCATCTTTAACTATACTTATGCCAAAACTTGAGCCTTCATGAACAGGTTTTATTATAATTGGGAAATTTATATTTAATTTTTCTAATTTCTTTGAAATTGATTCTAGATTTATATCTTCAATTTCTTCTGGAGTTAAAACAAAACCTTTGGGTACACTTATGCCATTACTTTGCAATATCTTTTTTTGCACAGCCTTATTCATGCCAACAGCACTTGCAAAAACTTTTGCCCCTAAATATGGAATTCCCAAAACTTCTAATAAACCTTGTACTGTTCCGTCTTCAGCAAATCTGCCATGAATCGATAAATAAACAAAATCAACTAAAAATTTTAAATCATCCCAATTAATTTTTTTTGCATGAGAGTCCAATTTATCGTAAAAATCAGAGATTTTGCCTCTATGCAAAAATTTATAAGGCAAAATATAGAGATCCCCATTATGAGTTTGAAATATAGGAACAACTTCATATTTTAAAAAATCTATATGATCGCAAACTGTTCGTCCTGAATTAAAAGAAACTTCTCTTTCTATAGATTTGCCCCCCATTAAAACGCCGATTCTAAATTTAGTAAATTTATTCATGTTTTTTCAACTTTTTATGATGCTATTTTGTTATAAAGATTTTTTAAAGCCTGTAAATAATCTTCTTGATAAAATATAGCAGATCCTACTGCAACTTGATCTACACCTAAATTTTGTAATTCTTGAATATTATCTTGATCAATTCCACCGTCCATGCTTATAGAAAAAGATAAATTTTTATCTTTTTTTTCTTTATTCAAAATTTCAATTTTGCTTAAAACAGAAGAATCAAATTTTTGACCTGAAAAACCGGGTTTTACAGACATTACTAAAATAGTATCTAGGATATCTAAATATTCAAAAAGCAAATTAACATCTGTCTCTGGATTTAGTGCAATACCAACTTTGCATCCAATTTTTTTTATATCTTTTATAAAAGTTTTTATTTCACTAAAATCTAATGCTTCTATATGAAAAACAAAAAAATCTTGTTTTCTTAAATTTAGTCTATTAACCCATTCTTTAGGATTATCAACCATTAAATGTATATTAAGCGATAAATTTGTCGCTGCTATTATGGCACTAACAAAATCAGGTCCCCATGTTAAATTTGGAACAAAATGATCATCCATAACGTCTATATGGTAACCATCACATTTTGTATTTAAAGTTTGTATAGTATCTGACAACTTTAACAAATTACTTGCTATTAAAGACGGAAAAATATCCATAAGATTCTCTCTATTCTGTTATAGCTTGTCCCATCAAGACTTCAGTTTCTAATAAATTCGCAGAGTTTTTTAAAAATTTATCTTTTATTTTTATAGTATCTTTTTTAAAAACTAAAACAATAGTTGAACCACCAAATTCGAAATATCCCATTTCATCCCCCTTTTTATATGCAATATTTGGAGTGTAATTCAAAATAATTTTGCCCACAAGTAATGCCCCAACACTAACAAAGATAATGTCTTTAAATTTTTCTGTTTTCAAAACAGTTAATATTCTTTCATTACTTTCAAGAGGTTGAATACCTGATTTATAAGCAATAAGGTTAACAGAATCATATAAACCATTAATATTTTTGGGTTTATTTGGAATAGAATCAATTGGAAAATGAAATCTATGATAATCATATGGTGCCAACCGAAAAATTAATAAAATCCCATTTTGATATTCTTGAGATAAATTTTTATCTTGAAAAAATTTATTTAAATTAAATTTTTTATTTTTTACAAAAAATTCAGAATTTTTAGATAAATCAGGTATCACAAATAATTTACTATCAGCAGGAGAAATTACAGTATTGATATCATAATCAATTAGCCTTGCACTACCTTTTAATTTTCTTATAAAAAAATCATTAAAAGACTTGTAACCATTTTTAGGCTCCTGAAATTGAGACATATCAATATTGTGTTTTTTTATAAAATCTTTTATTTTTCTTTTACTAAAAACACTTTTTTGATAAACAGCACAAATTTTTGAAAAATATTTTTTGTTTATAAAAAATCGCAAAATCTTGCCAAAAAAATTTCCATATAAAAATTTTAAAAAATTTTCTGCTTCAATTTTTTCGCAAACTATTTTGTTATTAAGATTGTAATAGCAATTTGCTTTTTGTTCTGATACCTGCATGCCACGGTTCATAATCTTCTTCTTTTTCTGTATTAATATTTATCAATAATTCTATTAATTTATCCCTTAAATAATTTAAAGCATGAGAAAGCTGATCTGTTAAGTAAATTTTTAATGCTTTAAATATATTTTTTATTAATTTTTTAAATAATTGATTTGAAATTAATTTTTCATATAACCATGATTTTTTATTTTGTTCCAATTTCAATTTACTAAATTCATCTAATAACTCATAATTTTTCAAATTTATATTTTTTTCTTTTAAAGATATACATAAAATATCTATAAACTTAACGGTTTCATCTAAAACCTCATCAAACTGTCTATTTTTTATTAGATCATTAGACTTTGATTTTTTATGCGCAGCATTAATAGCAGCAAGCTGAGAAATTAAATCACAAGCACTTCCCACTAAAGGTAAAGTTGAATTAGATGTATCTTGATTATTATTTGATTGATTCCCGTGATTAGAACTAGTAAAAATATTTGCTATTGCCCCAAAAATAGCCGCTATGATCATACTTTCTTTTTTTCCTAATCGATATAATTCACAATTTTCCTCAGAATCGTAAACATTCTTTTTGTTTTTAAAAAACTCTTTCAAATTATATTTAAAAATAAAAAGAATGTTTTTTATTTTACTTTTCAAATAACTATCTAAAATAATAAAAATTTCGCCAAAAAAGTCTTTCATTTTTTTTTCATCTTTTGATTGAAAAAAATTTTCAATCAAAAGATCTCTTTCTTCTTTGGTATTGGTTTTTTTCAAAAGATAAAAATAATTAAACTTTTTACCAGATACAGTTATATTTTCTATTTTTAATAAATCCAACAAATCATTAATTATAATTTTCGATTTACTTATCAAATCTTGTTTTTCAGTGTCGCTCAGATTATTTAAAGAAAACCTGTAATCCAAATAAAAAATATTTTTTAATAGACTAAATATTTTTTTTTCTTCTTGTTTATCAAATTCAAAATTTTGTTGTTCAATTTTATTATTTTTGCAATAACTAATTTGAATACAAAAGCAAAAAAATAACATATAAATAATTTTTTTCATTGAAACTCTCCCCTATTTTTAAAACCTTCTATTGGCCAACTTTGAGAAAAATCAAGATGATCATCCTTTATTTGTTGATGTTTTATTAAAAAAATTACAAATTTGAAAGATGATACAAAATCTTTAATGGTTTTTAAAAGACTTTCAATAAAATTCCATTTTTTCAATATTGACCAATCTTTTTCTAATGGTGATTTATTAAATGAAATATATATAGTCTGATTTACATCGCAGGCGCAAACACTTTCAGCCAAATTTTTTTTAGAAATTATATGCTCACTATGCAAAAAAGATAACCAATTATTAATTAAATATTTCAAGTTTTCTGACTCGTCATTAAGCAAAACAAAGTCAGATTCTTCGCTTAAAAGCTTATCATCTTTAAAATAATAAAATTTAATTTTTTTCTTTACAATTGAATTACTAATGGACTGTTTTAATAAATTTTCTCTTTTATTTAAAAATGGCAATTCAAATATTATCCATTCTTTCTGTATAAAGAAAAAAAATAAACCAAAAATAAAACTAATTAGAAGCAAAAAAATAAAAAAAATAATTTTTTTAAAATGCATATTATTTAAATATTAATCTCTTTTAAATCTATAAATCCACTTTCTTCTTTCCTAATAGAATCTTGTTCCATATGAAAAGTTGAAAATTCTATAATATCTGAATCTACAAGTCCGGTAAATCTATGCCACATGCCAATTTCAATATGTTTTATATCTCCAGGCAACATTACGAATTTTTCATTTTTTCCATTAAACTCTGTTTCCATCAAAACTTTACCAGATAATATATAAAAAGTTTCATCTTTTATATCATGTTTATGCATTGAGCATCTAAATCCTTGTTTTAAAACAAGTTTTTTTCCACAATACTTTGGATTATTAACAATCCATTCTTCATGTCCCCAAACTTTTTTTACATAATTAACTAATTTTTCCATAAAAATATTTAAACCTTGTAAATTTAAATTATTAAAAATATGTTTTTTTACTAAATATAAAATAAAACCAAAATGCCAGAAATATAAGTAAAAATATAATTAAATAAATAAAAGATATAAATGTAAACAAAAATAAAATAGCAATCAAAGATAATATTATCGACATAATAGCAGAAAAAATCAAAACTTTTAGCACGCTCCATTTCTTTTTTAAATAAATTGAAAAATGGTGAGGACTACCCCTAAAAAAGGGTATACCCTTGTAAGTTCTAATCACAACCAGAGTAGCAACTTCTAAAATAGGAATCCCCAAAATAATTATTGGTGCATAATAGCCTTCAAAAGAAATACTACTCCATGGAAATAACAATGGAATGGCCGCCATAAAACCACCAATATATAAAGACCCGGTGTCTCCTAAATATATTTTTGCCGGCGGACGATTATAAAATAAAAATACAATCAATGGCATAGTAAAAGTTAACAATAAAAGACCAAGTGAATATTGCCCTAACAAAATCGCTATTATAAAAAAAGATAAACTAGCTATTATTGCCAAAACTGATGCAAGTCCATCCATTACATCAACTAAATTAAATGCATTAATGATCAAAAGCATCCAAAATCCAGATGCAAATATATTAAAAAAATCTGAAAAAAAATTAGCTTTTAAAGAAAAACCACCTTTCAAAAAACACACAACAGCAATAAATTGACCAAAAAGCTTTTGATAAGGCTTAAGACATTTCAAATCATCTACAAGTCCAACAAAAAGCAAAAAAGTAGAGCCTAATAATAACCATAAAATTTTATTTTCAAATGGATAAGCTATTGCAAGAGTAGCAATAAGAGGCACATATATAGCCAACCCCCCTAAATATGGCGTTGCTTTTTTATGATTTTTTATTTTTCCATCAGGAATATCTAAAATATTAAATCTAAATGCTGCGTTAATAAACATTGGAACTAAATAAAAAGTTAACAAAGAAGAAAATACAATACAAAATAAATATCGAACTAATATAAATTCCATCTCCAAAACTCCTCTGGCTGAAAAAACTAAACCATTTTTTCTGAAAGCACTTTTACGAAATTATTATGCTCTTTTTTTGACAAAAATTCAAAACTGATATTTAGTACATAAATTGGCATTAGTGCTTGATGATAGTTTTTAATTTTTTTAATTATTGGCAATATTTTATACCAATCTTTTTGTGTAGTTATTGCGCCATTTAAATTATTTTTCTTAATTAAATTAAAAATCAAAATTAAATCTTTTTCAGAATAATTATAATGATCTGTATATTCTAATGCTTTACTAATTTTTAAATTGCAAAAATTTAAACTAGATAAAAAATATTCAAAAGAACCTATGCCTGCAAAAGCAAGCAATTTCTTATTTTCAAACTTTTGTATATCAATAATTTTACTTTGTAAATTTTCAGAATTAATTAAATTTTCAGATAAACTATCAGTAGAATGTTTACCTGCAAAAATAAAATCTTTATTAAAATTTTTAAAATAATTATTTTTTATATTTTGTAATTGATTGTGAGAAATTTTATCTGCGTGAGTTAAAATAATTGCATCAGCCCTAGAATAATCCTTCTCTCTCAATTTACCAGCAGGTAAACAGTGATGATTCTCAAAAGGTTTTTTAGCGTCCAATAACAAAATCTCAAAATCTTTATTAACACTAAAATTTTGATAAGCATCATCAAGAATAACTGTTTTTATATTTTTATTTTTTAGCAAAAGACAAGACTTATACCTATTTTTACCAACAACAACAGGCACTTGCAAATTCTGTGCAAGCATAAAAGCTTCATCTCCACAAAAGATTGTATCACAAAAAATTTGCTTTTTATTGAAAATAAAATCTGAAATTAAAAAACTTTTTTTACTTTTTTCTATTTTGCTTTTATATCCACGCAAAACAACTGCACATTCAGTTTTTTGATTTAGTAAATTATTTGCTAAAAACTGTACAAAAACCGATTTGCCTGTGCCACCGGCAGACAAATTTCCAACAGAAATAACTTTGAACGGCAAAATTGGTTTACTTTTATTTTTTTTTAAAAAAAGTATAAAATGAAAACCAATTTTATAAAAAAATTCCAAAAAACAAAGAATTATAAAAAAATATTTTTCAGATAAAGAAAACTTTTTATTAAAAGAATTTTTATACCAAATATTACTTAATCGTTTCACCAACAAGCTCTTTGGTTGCCCCATAAACCATAACAGTATCGTTTTCTAGCCAGTCATTAAAACCTTCACAAACAAAACCACATTCAAATCCTGCATGAACTTCTTTTACTGTTTTTGTTTCTCTTTGCAAACTTGTAATTTTGCCTTCACCTATTTCTTTATTGTTTCGGACACAAACAACCTTATCACCCTTACTTACCACGCCTTCTTTTACATAGCAGCCAGCAACTGTGCCTATCTTTTTAATATTAAAAACTCTCCTTACAACTAATTCAGCAACTTTTTTGTAAACTATTTTAGTTTCTCTATCTTTTTCTAATTGTTCGATAACATAATCTATGAGTTTATAAATAATATCAAATAATTTAATATTTACAGCTTTATCTTTTGCAAACAAAATTGCATTTTTTTCAACTTTAACATGCAATCCTAACAATATAGAATTTGTTGTAATTGAAAGTTCAACATCTTTTTCAGAAATATCACCTATGCCAACTTGTATTAAATTTATTTCAGGATAACCTTTTTTCATTTTATTAGATAATTTGATAACAGAATTTTCTATAGCTTCCTTTGAACCTCTTGTATCTGTTTTTATAATAAGATTTAATTGTTTTTTTGGTGATTTATCTAAAAAATCTAATGACTGAAATTGTGTCGAAGCCAATGCAGTTGTAATTCGCGCTTCTTTCTTATTTTTAAAATTAAAATATTCTCGTGAATTAACAACCCGTAATTGATCTCCAATCTCAGCAAAACTATCAAATCCAACAACCTTAACAGGGACAGAAGGGCCAGCCTGATTAATTTTTTCACCAAGACTATTTATTAATAACCTTACCTTACCTGTAGCATTTCCACAGACGAAAAAATCACCCTTTTTTATAGAACCATCCTGACAAATAACCGTAGCTACAGGACCATAGCCTTTTTCAATATTAGATTCTAAAATAAAAGCTTTTGCAGGTAATTTTGGATCCGCTTTTAAATCCATCATCTGTGCCTGTAAAACAACTATTTCCAATAATTCATTCACGCCCATACCTGTTTTTGCAGAAATAGGAACACAAACAACATCTCCACCCCAGTCTTCAACCATAAGATCTTGTTCTGCAAGTTGTCTTTTCAAAGTTTGAAGGTAAGCCGAAGATTCAACTTTGTCTATTTTGTTTGCAGCAACAATAATAGGAACGTTCGATGCCTTTGCATGCTTTATTGCTTCAATTGTTTGGGGTTTTACACCATCATCAACTGCAACTACCAAGATTGCTATATCAGTAATTTTTGTACCCCTAGACCTTAAAAAAGAAAATGCTTCATGACCAGGTGTATCCAAAAATACAATATCCCCATGATTACTGCTAACCTGGTACGCACCTAAATGTTGAGTAATACCACCTTTTTCTTTTGCAGCAGTATTCTGTTTTCTAATAAAATCCAAAAGAGTAGTTTTTCCATGATCAACATGGCCCATAACAACGACAATTGGCCATCTGGTTAATTCATGCCCTGTTTTTTCCTCTTTCTCGATAATCTTTTCGGCTTCTTTAATCAAATTTTTATCTTTGACAATAACATTTATGCCAAATTGATTTCCTAATGATTTGATAATATCTGTTGATAAAATATAATTTCTGTTGCAAGCCATACCCTGCTTTAATAAATTCATAATTAAATCACCAGCAGACTTACCCATAACTTCCGCTACACGGAAAAGAGGCAGAGGTGACTCTATTTTTATTTCTGTTATAACTTCTTGAGCCTTAGGCGTTTGTTGATGTCCATGGAATCGATCAAAACGTTTTTTAAAAGTATCTTTTTTTGGTTTTTCTTTGCTTGCTGTATTAATACTTTTAGTAATAACTTTTTTTAATTTAGGTTCAACTTTTTTTTCAATATTCATGCTTTCTTGTTGTTTTTTTTCTTTGTCGGTGGATTGTTTTAAAGATACTTCTGAAACATTTTGTTTAGGCGAAAAGGTTTTTTCAATATGCGCAAGTCCTTCTTTAGAAATAACAGACATATGGCTTGAAACTTCTATTCCAGCCTTTTTTAACAAACTTATAATTTGCTTACTGGGAACATTTTTTTCTTTGGCAATTTCATAAATACGCATATTTTTTTAACCTTTAGCCCGTTTTATTTTTAAGAAATAACAGCTTCTTCTGATTGATTAGAGACTAAATCTTGCAACTGAATTTCTAATCCAACCAATCGAGAAGCTAACATTATATTTTGCCCCATTTTTCCTATTGCCAATGAACGCTGATCTTGATCTAACCAAACAAAAGCTTTTCTGTCATCAACAATCTCAACTTTATCAATTTCAGCAGGTTTGAGACTGTTTTTTACTAATACATCCAAAGATTCAGTTTGCTCTATCAAATCAATTTTTTCCTGCCCTAATTCCTTGAGGATGGGTTTTATTCTTCCTCCCCCAACTCCAACACAAGTACCGACAGGATCTATATCTGAATTATTAGAAGCAACTATGGCTTTCGTTTTATAACCAGCAACACGAACAATTTTTTTTATCTCCACAATTCCTTCAAAAATTTCTGGAATTTCTAATTCAAGCAAACCTCTAACAAAGTCGGCAGAAGCCCTATCAAGAATCAATTGATAATCTTGCCTGGCTACAGGCAAAACGTCTTTTAATAAAGCTTTTACAGGACGACCAACTTTCAAAGCCTCTTGAGGAATGGAATTTTCCATGGGAAGAAATGCCATATTTTCTCCCACTTTTACAGCAAAACCACCTCTTTCTTTTTTGTGAATAATGCCGCTAATAATTGCACCTTTTTTGTCCTTAAAGTCTCTATAAATAGCAGCAAGCTCAAGATCCCTAATTTTACTTGCAACAAGCTGCTTGGCTAGGGAAATTTCAATACGCCCGATTTTATGCTCAAAAGGAACGGCTACAATTTCGTCAACTTCAGCTTTAGGATTAATAATTCTTGCCTTTCTCAGAGAAATTTCTTTGTCTGGATCTTGAACACTATAAACTGCTATTTTGTTTGCAAAAACCTCTACTTCTCCAGAATGACGATTAAAAATAACGCTCAAATTTACTTCTGGAAACCTCTTAACAAAAGCAGCCTGAACTCCTTGACAGACAGCTGAAACAACAGCGTCTTTATCAAGACCTCTTTCTTCAATAAGAGTTTCTATTACGTCTGAAAGATTCACCCTGAAACCATCCTTTGATTTTTTGTGATTATTTTTTTGGCAAAAAAGACTACACCTACACCGAACAAGTTTAAATTAAAAATAAAAAAAGTGAAGTTTTAAAGTTTTCTAGTTTTTAGATTTTTTAAATTTTTTGATCGCTTATTATAATTATATAAATATATATAAAATATAATAGTAATAGGTGAACGAGTTTTTGTGGATAACTTTTGTTTTTTTTCCAAAAAATTGCGATTTCTATTATGATTTCTTGTTTTGATAAATTGTGGATAACCTGTGGATAACTATGTGGATAATTGTGGATAACTTTGAAAAATTGCTGGATTTAAGCTCTGGCAGCAGCTGATTTTTACCCCCCTTGCAACGCCTGTTGTCAGACGAGCTTTTCGGCCACAAAAAAAAGTTATCCACAGGTTATCCACATAGTTATCCACAGGTTATCCACAATTTATCTCAATAGAAAGTTATTTTATATGTGAAAATATGTCGATTTTCTATATGAAACATTTGTGTTAGGTTGAAATTAAATTAATAGCTTTTCTATTATGCTTTTCATGTCTTGCCAGACTTCTTTTTTGCTATTTGGATTTCTTAAAAGATATGCTGGATGGAAGGTGGGCATAACAAGATATTTTTCTTGGAATATAAAAAAATTTCCTCTTGCTTTTGATATTTGTATATCGTTGCCAAGCAGCGCTTTTGTTGCACAAGAACCTAAGGTACATATTATTTTGGGTTGTATAATGTTTATTTCTTTTAAAAGTAATAAATTTTTGCAAGTTTCGCTTTCACTTGGCAGGGGGGTTCTATTATTAGGTGGACGACATTTTACAACGTTAGAAAGATAAATATCTTCTCTTTTTAAGTTCATTGAATTTATTATTTTTGTTAAAAGTTGTCCTGCTCTGCCAACAAAAGGCTTGCCTTGTAAGTTTTCATCTTTTCCAGGGCCTT
>JAIPGX010000035.1 GCA_021735465.1 Candidatus Babeliales bacterium
AGATTTCAGATAAATCTAGATTTTGAAATTGTTGTGATTTTGCATTTAATAATGCAGCTTGAAATATAGTCCGTTGACTACTTCTTATAAGTTCTTCTGCTGCCAAATTTACACTACTTTCAAAAAATGTATCTTCTAAATAATTATATTTATCAAATAAACCATCAGAAGATATTACAATAAAATAACTTTGATTTTCTGGTATTTTACAAGATATCATTTCGGGTATAGCAATACTTTTTTTAGCCTTTGCCATTCTGTCACCAATGGATCTAGACATGTTTACTTGACCAATTCGGTCTGAAGATGGATAATTGTTATCATCTTCATATATTTCTATATTTTCAATACCAATACGGGTTGCTTCTCTTTCATTACATAATTTATGATCGATAGTTTTTAATAAGATATTACCGTTTGTGTTATAAAGAATTGCCGGGGAATCTCCCACCCATGCAAAATATACAGTATTATTATAGCTAGTTGGATCTTTTTTTATTAAAACCACTGTTGCTGTAGATCCAGAATCAATATTGTTTTGTCTTGCCAAATCCAAAATTTCTCTGTCTATTTGTTCAAAGCTTTGTAAAAATGCCATTTCAGGGAATTGATTAAAATATTGATTATTTATTATTTTATTTAAAAGATTTTGTGATAAATAATTAGATACAAAATCGCCATGAGGCTTTAAGCCATGGCCATCACAAATTAAAAAAAGACTAAAATCTTCATTTATTATTTGTGTGAATCTATCTTCTTGAGTTTCTCGTGTGCCTAAAATCTGCACTGTATCAAATTCAATTTTAAATGCAAAAATATTGGATTTAAATACTAAAATTAAACTTAATAATAAAAGATATTTTTTAAAATTTTTTAAATTTGACATAAAGCTAATATTCTTTCTTTTTATAAAAATTTTACTCAAAAATTTAAAATTATTTGCTATTATAATAATAGTTTTTTTAATTTTTTGTCTATGCTATTTATTTTATAAAAATTTAGTTATTTTTTATTGACATTAAATTCACTAATTTGTAGTATAAGCAGCATAAGAAGTTGTTAATCTATGTGTGCCAAGGTAGCTCAGGTGGTAGAGCAAGAGACTGAAAATCTCTGTGTCGGCGGTTCAACTCCGCCCCTTGGCACCATTTTTTTTTAATATCATAAATAAAAAAATTAAATTTTTGGTGTCTATTATGTTTGATTTTTTATCTAAAAAATTTTCAAACGTTTTGAGTTGGGTTAAAGACAAGGGACGTTTAACTGAACAAAATATTCAAGAGGCAGTAAATCAAGTTAAAGAAGCTTTATTAGAAGCTGATGTGCCATATGAATTAATTGAAGATTTTTTAACTAAAGTAAAAAACGAAATTATTGGTCAAAAAGTTCAAACATCATTAAATCCTGGACAACAATTAATAAAGGTTGTTCATGATCAACTTCTTGAATTTTTAGGTGGAAAAAGTGCAATACCACTAACTAATTTTCAAATCCCATCTGTTATTATGGTTATGGGTTTGCAGGGTTCTGGTAAAACTACTACAATTGCAAAATTGGCAAAATTTATATCCGAGCAGGCAAAAAAAAGAGATAAAACTAGAAAAATATTATTAGCTTCAGTCGATTTTTACAGACCAGCTGCTATAGATCAACTAGAAATTTTAGCAAAACAGGTTGGTGTAGATTTTTATAGAGCATCAAGTAGCGATACTGTTAATGCGGCAAAAGAAATTTATGAAAAATTTAAATCCGATCATTATGAATATTTATTTTTGGATACTGCTGGTAGATTGCATATAGATAATCAGATGATGGAAGAATTAATCAATATAGATCATAAATTAGCTCCAAAATACAAAATATTGGTATTAGATGCTATGACAGGCCAAGAGTCATTAAAAGTTGCACGAGCATTTGATCAAACAGTTGGGTTTAATACTGCAATTTTGACTAAAATGGACAGCGATACCAGAGGTGGTGCGGCCTTTGCATTTAGATATTCTTTGAAAAAACCTATATCTTTTGTTGGATGTGGTGAAAAAATTGATGATTTAGAAAGCTTTGTCCCTGAAAGAATGGCAAGTAGGATTTTGGGGATGGGGGATATTTTAACTTTAATAGAAAAAGCTGAAGAAAATATTGATTATCAAGAACAAGAATCTATTTCTAGAAGAATGATGGCTGGCAATTTTACTTTAAAAGATTTTGCAGATCAATTGGGAATGGTTGATAGATTAGGTTCTTTACAAAAGATAGCAAGATACTTGCCTGGAATGGGAGAAGTTTCTCCTGACATGATGGAAAAAGGTCAGGTAGAAATGAAGAGGTTTAAGGCTATTATTTCTTCCATGACAGAAAAAGAACGCTTGATGCCAGGACTTCTTGATGCTTCTAGGAAAAAACGAGTTGCTAGTGGTTCCGGGGTATTGGTAACTGATATAAATCAATTATTGCAAAAATTTGAACAAAGTAAGCAATTTGTTAAAATGTTAAAAAAAGGGGGAAGATTTGGTAAATTTTTTAAGTGAGTTTAATGTTTTTTGATTTAATTTTAATTAATGGTAAAATATGACAGTATTATTTGTTTAATATGTCTTTTTATCTTTTACCTGTAAAAGTTGTTTTTATAGATAGTTGTTTAACAAAGGGAAATTATGGCGGTAAAAATTCGTCTTAGCCGTATTGGTAGAACAAATCGACCGTACTGGCGCATAGTTGCTGTTGATTCTAGAAAAAAAAGAGATGGAGCATTTTTGGAAAATTTGGGATCTTATGATCCAATTAAACATGAAATTGTTCAATTACACCAAGACCGAATTGATTATTGGGTTAAAAATGGTGCCATTTGTTCAAATACAGTTTCAAAATTAGTTAAAGAGCAAAAACGTTCTGTAGCGGCTTAATTAGTATTTCAACTTTCTATTAGGAGAGACGATTATGTTGAAAGAGCTTGTAGAATATATAGTTAAAAAGCTTGTTGATAAGCCTGAAAGTGTTTCGGTAAATGAAATAAGTGGTGAGCAGGCAACTATTATAGAATTACGCGTTGCTTCGGAAGATTTAGGTAAAGTAATCGGGAAAGAAGGAAAGACGGCAAGAGCAATTAGAACATTGGTTCATGCTGCAGCAAGCAAAGAAAGAAAACGCGCTGTTTTGGAAATTTTAGAATGATTTTAAAAAAATAAAAAATTAATTTTTTTGTTTAAAGTTTAACCCGTATGTATTCTTGAAAATAAGAAAACGTGCGGGTTTATAATTTAAAAAAATTTAGTGTAAAAAATTATGAAAATTTCAATAATTACGGTTTTTCCAGAATTTTATCAAGAATTTATTAACACAAGTCTTATAGGTCGAGCTGTAGAAAATAAAATTATAGAATTTAATTTTATTAAGTTATCAGATGTAACTTCTCCGGGCCAAAGAATAGATGAACCGGTTTGTGGCCCCGGAAGCGGTATGATCATAAAGCCCGAAATTTGGCAAAAAGCTATCGAATTATGCATAAAAAATTATGGCGATGGTACAAAAATCTTTTTTTCGCCACAGGGTGTAAAACTTACACAGCCAATTTTAAAAAAATTAGCTAACAAAATTTATTTTAAAAAAAATAATAATAAAAAGTTAGAACAAAAAGAAACTTTTCAAAATATTGCAGAGCAAAAATCTGAAGAACTTTGTGATTGCCACTTAATTTTAATTTGTGCTCGTTATGAAGGCATAGATCCAAGAGTAGAACAATATTATGCAGATTATGTAATATCAATTGGCGATTATGTTTTGATGGGTGGAGATCTTCCTGCACAGGTTTTTATAGAAAGTTTTTTAAGATTAATTCCTGGCGTTGTTGGAAGAGCAGAATCTGTAGAAAAAGAATCTTTTGAGTCACCATTTTTAGATTATCCTGAATATGGATTGCCTGTTGAATGGAATGGGTTACAAATCCCTGATATTGTCAGATCCGGCAATCATGCACAAATTGAAAAATGGCGCAAAGAACAAGCAGCTCAAAATACTGTTTACAAGCGCTTTGATTGGTTTACTGCAAGTAATCCGGAAAAATCAGATATAAATTTGGCTAAAAAATTTATTCCTAACCACTATGTCGCTTTAATGCATAATAATATTTTGGTTGAAGAAGATAAAGAGGGGCACTCGTCTATAACTTCTTTGGATATTCATGATATAGCACGTTCTGCGTCTACTTATGGAATTAAAAATTATTTTGTTGTAAGTGAATTAGAAGATCAACAAAAAATATTAAGTACTTTTCTTGGTTTTTGGGGTGGACAAGAGGGTAAAGAGTATAATAAAAATCGCTCGCAAGCTGTTGATATAATTATTCCAACTATTAATTTAGATCAGGTTATATTTCATATAGAAAAAGAAAGTAATATTAAGCCTATAATTATTGCAACCAGTGCTAAAATAAGTAAATTTGAAAATAAATTAATAGATTATTATAGTCAGGGTATGATTTTTGAGAAAAAAAGACCTGTGTTATTTTTATTTGGAACAGGCAAAGGCTTAAGTGATAATATTTTAGATCGATGCGACTATATTTTATTGCCGATTAATGGCATGACAGATTATAACCATTTATCTGTAAGATCTGCGGCTGCAATAATATTGGATCGCTGGTTGGGTTTAAACCCTAATTATCTACAAAGTTGTATTGAAAAATAGTTCAAATAAGTTTATATTATATTTTTATCGAAAATAACTACTTATAAAATATTTTGATTTAAAGGGATTTAAAAATGAAACCTGATTTTTTTACAAAAGAAACAATACTTGATTTTGGTTGCCAAGATAGAAAATTTCCTAATTTTGGAATTGGAGATGCTATTCAGGTTGCTCAAAAGGTAAAAGAAGGCGAAAAAGAAAGAATCCAAATGTTTACTGGTGATGTTATTGCTCGTCATAACAAGGGCATATCTTCAACCTTCACTGTTCGCAGAATTGGAGCAGATAATATTGGCGTTGAAAGAGTTTTCCCTTATTTTTCACCTATGATTGATAATATTAAATTAGTTAAAAAAGGCGATGTAAGAAGAGCTAAACTTTATTATATTCGTGATAGAGTTGGTAAGGCAGCAAGAATTAAAGAGAAGGTTTTAACAAAAGAACAAAAATTAAGTAAAGCACAAGCTGAAAAAAGTGTTGAATAACTTTTTTAAAATTAAAAACAAAAGGCGATCTAAAAAAAAAGATCGCCTTTTGTTTTTGGTATATATTTTATTTTTATTTTGTTTGTTTTCCTGTAGTAAAGATAATAATAATATTAGCATTATCAAAGAAAATCCTGAATTATCTTGTTTACATGAAGCCAAATATTCTGATATCCCGGTGCCTGTAAATTATTATTCAGTAAATTCTTTTTTAAAAGAATCTGGTAATAGTAATATTAATAATAATATTATTTATGACAATAATAGTTTAATTTGTTATTCCGGAAAATTACCAATTGAATCTGTGATAGATTTTTATTTAGTAAACTTAGAAGCCAACGGTTGGCAATTTACTGATTATTCTGTTTTTCAAAATCAAGATAAATATATAGAGGGCTTATTTTTTTGTGAAAAAAGTAGTAAATCTTGTATTATTTCTATAAGACCAGAAAATATTAATAGTAAAAATAATAGAAATTTAATTTATATATTTTTAAAAAATAAATTAAAAATACAAGATAAAAGTAACCAGAGCACAAAAAATATTGATCCTGATATTATAAATTCTAAACAATTATAAAATTATGTTTATTTTTATATTAAAAGTAATTTTTTTATTTTTTTTAATTTTAATTATAGCACCAAGTATATTTTTTTTGTTGCTAAAATTAACTAATTTAGCTGCACACTATGTGCAGCTAAATATATTGAATAAAATTTAACACCAACCTATTTCAATGCTTTTGTCATCAGATTCAGGAAGCGAACGGCCTTCTGGTAAATTATTTATTCTAATAATTGGATTTTGGTCATAAATTAAAATTTCAAAATTTAAACTTTTTAAATATTCTATAAAATTAAAAGTTAAATTAACACATCCCTTTATATTTAAATTCTTTAAATTTTGAAAGTTATTTAAAATAGCTAGTACTTGTTTTTCTGTTACACTGCTATAACTTAGATTTAGACTTTCAGTAAAAAAAATATCTAATTGGCTTAATAGGAAAGTATTTATTTGTGATGATATAAAAGAAGGGTTTCCCTTAAAAATATTTTCTGGATCTGTTATATTTGAAATTGAAATTTCTTGTTTAATTTTGACCTGTTCTTCTTCTATTCTTCTTGCTTCTTCGGGGGTGATATTTTCACCTATATAATCTTGCATGCAATAAAGATTATTAAAAAATATAAAACCAAAAATTAAAAATATTAAATTTTTATAGTTAATCATATATTTATCTTTCGTAAAAAAAATTTACATAAAAAAATTTTATATATATTTTTAGAATTATAACTCTAAAAGTTTTTCTCCGATTAAATTTACTTTTCCTGCACCGACAGTCAAAAGCAAATCTCCCGTATCAAGATTGTCTTTAACAATTTGTGTGATTTCTTCATACGTTTTACAATAAAATATTTTTAAATTAGGGCTTCGTTTTTTTATTTCTTCTACAAGTCTTGAGCTTGTAATATTTTCTATAGGGGCTTCACTTGCAGGATATATATCTGTTATGTATAAATTATCTATTTCTCTTTTATCGAAAACATCTATAAATTCTTTCCACAATTTTTGAGTTCGTGAAAATTTATGGGGCTGAAAAATTACATGAAGATTTTTATCTTTTTTATTTATAGCGATTTTTAAAGTGTTATGAATTTCAGTTGGATGGTGTCCATAGTCATCAAAAATATCCGCGCCTTTATAACTACCCTTATATTCAAATCTTCTTTCTACGCCTTTGAAATTGTTTAAAGCATTTTGTATTTTTTTAAATGGGATATCGAGCTCTAAAGATAGTGCGGTTGCAGCCAAAGAATTTAAAATATTATGCTCTCCAGGCATGTTTAAAGTAATTTGGCCAAGTATTTGATTACTTTTATAAACATTAAAAATAGATTGTGAATTTTTAATGTTTATAATTTCGCCTCTTATATCTGCTGCTTCACTTAAACCATACTTTGTAGCACTAATATGTGGTAGTGGCAATATAGCCTTAACATTAGGATCATCAATGCACAAAAATGCTTTGCCATAAAATGGTAATCTTGCTAAAAAATTCTTGAAAGTATCTTTAACATCTTCAAGGTCTTTATAGGTATCAAGATGCTCAGCGTCTATATTTGTGACAATTGCAAAAGTAGGGTTTAAATAAAGTAGCGATCTGTCGCTTTCATCTGCTTCGGCAATTAACAAATTACCTTCACCTAATTTGGCATTGTTGGAAATATTTTTTAAAATGCCTCCAATAATTACAGTTGGATCTAGATTTGCTTCCATTAATATATGAGAGATCATGGAAGTCGTTGTAGTTTTTCCATGAGAACCAGAAACTGCGATTCCGTATTTTGTTCTCATTAGTTCTGCTAGCATTATCGCCCTTGGTATTACTGGAATGCCTTTTGTAAGTGCTGCCAGAACCTCGGGGCTTTCTGGTTTTACCGCGGAAGAGTAAACTAAGACATCTACATCTTTTATATGGTCAGAATTATGACCAGTATAAATTTTGCAACCGATTTCCGATAATTGAGAAATTACTTTAGATTTTGAACATTCATCACAACCTGATACTGTATAGCCCTTTAATTTTAGTATTTTGGCTATACCGCTCATACCTATGCCGCCAATACCAATAAAGTGTATGTGTTTGCATTTTTTATACATTTTGATGCTTTCTAATAAGCTTTTATTTTAAAAAATTTTTTATTCTATCTAAACCTTCTTTTAAAATTTGTGGCTCTCGAGCAAAACATAGTCTAGCAAAAGATTCTCCACTTTGTCCAAAGTAACCACCTGGTATTAAAGATACTTTTGCGTGATTTAAAATATTTGAACAAAGTTTAGTAGAATCTTTAAATTGCGTTTTTAAAAATATATAAAAACCACCATCTGGATTTTGATATTCAAATATATTTTCTTTTACTAATGGCTCTAATTCTTGCTTTGTCATTTCTAAATTGTTTTTTATTATTGTGTTAAAATTTTGAATAATTTCTGGATGGTCTAAGGCATATATGGCAGCATATTGAGCTGGAATATTCGGACAATTTAACATTGCATCTTGAGTTTGACCAATGGCGATACATAATTTTTCAGGTACAATTAAATAGCCAATTCTCCATCCGCTCATGCCGAAATTTTTTGAAAATGTGTTTGCTTCTATTAACCATTCTGATTGATTTATTAAGTTGGTGCATGATTCAAAATTATCGCTAAAAACGTAATCTTTATATGCTTCATCCATAATCATATAAATTTGATTTTTGCTGCACCAATCAAGTAAATCTAAAATTATATCTTTATTTACCACCAATCCTAATGGATTCCAAGGGTTTGAAAATACTAAAATTTTTGTTTTTGAAGTTTTAGCTGCTTTGATTTTTTCTATATCCAAATCCCAAAACTTGTTTTTGTTATCACTAACACATGAAACAAAAACAGGTTTAGCTCTAGCTATTTTTGTAATAGAACTATAGGCAAGATATGCTGGTTCTGGAATTAAGACCTCATCTCCTGGTTCTAAAATTGTTGTAAACGATGATGCCAAACCTCCAGTACAACCATGAGTTACTAATATTTGTTTTGCTAAAATATTAGTATTATTTTTTTGGTTTATTACTTGAGCTATTTTTTCTCTTAAAGGCATTATTCCCCAGGCACTTTGATAAAAATCTGTTTGTGTTGTATCAAGAATTTTTTTAAGATGATTTTTAATTTGTTGAGGTATGCCATTGATTTTTAATGCACCTTGAGAAAGAGAAATATATTTCTCGTCATTTATTACTATGTTTTCTATTCTTTTTATTGCAGACAAAGGTAAATTTAACATTTTAATTATGCCCTTATATTTAATATAATTATTAAATCTTTGTGTGAGAAGTAGATAAGCGTAAATAAACTTAGGCAAATTATCAATATTCTAATGATTTTATGAGAAAGATATTTGTTAAAATTTTGATAACCTACAAAAAATTTATAAAATGTTCCCAAAAAACTAATAAAAATAATTAGCCACCCAGGCCATGGTGAATAAATAATTTGAAATAATAAATGTGTAATTAAAGTATTAAAATAAACCCATGGAGAAAAAAAATAAGTAAAAATATTTAGTATTGCTGCACTGGACCATAAAAAAATTTGTGGATAATATAAAGTTTTTTTTGTTATAAATTTAAATGGAACGCCTAAAAAAATTTTGCCATGGTTGGCTGGAAAACAAAGTATATAAAAACTCCAAACTAATAATGTAGATTGAATTGATCCTGTGATACTAAGTTTTGCCGTAAAACACAAGGCAATAAAAGATAAAAATATTAAAATTAGAAAAAATTTGAAACCAGGCGTTAGATTTAGATTTTCTTTCATTTTCCTATCCCCTTTAACCCAACTTTTTACTGGCCGCGCCAGTCCCGCTTCGCTTTTAAAAAAAAGCTTCGCCGGACAGTTTTCGTATACCGTAATCAAAATTTTACTTTTTTCAAAATTTCTTTTGCTGGCCGTGCCATACGACCTGTTCTTCGAAGCCATCTAGGCGTAGGAGAAAGCCACGAAGGGCGTAGTATGGTGGAGCTAACCGGGATCGAACCGGTGACCTCATGAATGCCATTCATGCGCTCTACCAACTGAGCTATAGCCCCTAAAAAAAGTAATTTCAAAACAAATAAAGTCTACGAAAACAATTTAAAAAGCGCAAGTTTTTTTAAAACTATATTTTGCTATTTTTAATCATGTTAAAATAAATATTAATATTATTATAATAATAAAAAAATATATAAAAATTGTATTTTAAATTTTTTTGAAAGACTAGATTATATGAATAAAAATTTTTTAAACGAAATAAAAGATATTATAAAAGAAATTATAAAATATGGTGGTACGCCATATCTTGTTGGGGGCTCCGTTCGCGATTATGTTTTAAAGCGTGATATCAAAGACGTTGATATAGAAATTCATAATTTGAGTTTGGATAAACTTGAAGAATGTTTGAAAAAATTTGGAAGAATAAAACTTGTTGGAAAACAATTTGGTGTATTACGATTACACAATTATGACATCGATTGGTCTTTGCCAAGAAAAGATAGCATAGGTAGAAAGCCTATTGTACAAATAGATCCTAATATGACAATAGAAATGGCGTGCAAAAGACGAGATTTGACTATGAATGCAATGGCGATAGATTTGAGTTTTGTTTGCAACGATAATTTTGATATAAAAAATTTACAAATTATAGATCCATATAGTGGCCTTCAAGATATAAAGAATAAAAAATTAAGAGCAGTAGATACAAAATTATTTAACGAAGATCCATTGAGATTTTTTAGGGTTATGCAATTTATTGGTCGTTTTGAGTTTTGGCCAGATTCAGAATTAAATAACTTATGTAAAAAAATGGAGTTAAAAGATCAAATTACAGGGGTTATTGTAGCAAAAGAAAGAATTAGTGAAGAAATAAAAAAGCTTTTTTTAAAATCCCAACGACCATCTCTTGGGTTTAGATGGTTACAAGAAACTGATAGATTAAAAGAAATTTTTCCTGAAATTTATAATTTAATTGGTGTTCAACAAAGACCA
>JAIPGX010000036.1 GCA_021735465.1 Candidatus Babeliales bacterium
AATTTTTTTAAACTATAAATAAATTGGCTAAAAATATAAATTAATATTGGAATGGAAATTAGATAAAAAAGAGCTATAACAAAATTATTTATCGCAAAAGCTATTGATGAAAACAATCCCCTAAAATCAAAAAAGACATGTATATAAAAAAATATCCAAGAAAATAAGATTTTATAATTGTTTAGAGCAAATAAGGCAAGTGTATTTAAAATTACATTTAAATATAAAAAATTCTTTTGTTTATTATAACTAGATATCTTTAAAGAGGTATAATCACTTGTTATTAAAAACAATTTTTTTATGCCGAAAAAAAGCAATAGATATGACAGTAAAAAAAATAATAAACCAATATAATTATAAAAATTTAAACTTTTTATGTTTGACCATAGAGCGCTAGGGCCTAAATTATTAGGAATATCCCAAAAAAATTTGACAAAAAACATTTCTAAATCAACTAAAGATTGCATTGATTCTTCAAGCGTTATTGCCTTAGGAGACCTTTTCCAGATATTAAAAGAAAGTTTTTTATTTTCTAAATTACTTATAACAAACTCATATTGAGTTGAAATATTTTCTTGTTGATTAATTAATTCAGATGCCACGGCTAAATATTCTTGTATCAATTGTTGCTGCCTATTAAGATTTTTTTTAATTTCCTCTAAATTAGCCAAAATAGCATTATATTCTCTTTGACTATTTTTAAAAAAAATATCTTTTTTATTTTTTATATCCTCTTCTTGCGCCTTTACGTTATCTATTTTTTTATTAATTTCTAATAAGGCAGTATTTTGATTACTTCTATTTTCTTCTAAATTTTTTATTGAATTTGTAACAAGATCTCTTTGGTTTTTAAAAGTTGAAAGCCAATAATCAAGAGTTTCCTTTTCTTGAGAAACTTTTTGATAACTACTAATAATTTGAAAATTTTGATCTTTCTTATTTATTAAAATATTTTCACGTTCTTCTTTTATATCCAATAAAAGAAGCTCTTTATTGAGAAGCTCTATATGAGCTTCCACCTTTTGTTTCTGAATTTGAATTTGTAATTTTTGAGCCGAATCTTCGTCAATTTCTAATTTTTTTAGCTGATTTTGCAAAGATTGCAACGTAATATTTAATTTATCTAATTCAGATTTTTTTATATTTTTCTGATTATTTAACTGTTCTTTTATTTTTAAAGATTTTTGTTTTTGCTCATCTAATTCGGACTTTGCCTGATCTACGTCTTTTTGATCGATCGACATGTGTTTTTCTATATAATCAAGCTTTTTTTGAGAATTTTTTAATTTATATTGAATCAAAAAAATTTCGTCGTCTTTAAATTTAATCCAATAATCTAAATTCTCTATTTTTAAATTTGCGTAAGCAATTCTTTCATTAATTATATTAACTTCTTGTTCAAAAATTTTTATGTCAGTTTCAATATCTTTATTTTCCCTTTTTTTATCTTTTACTTCCAGCTGTTTTTGTAATGAAACTAACGTATCTTTTTCTGTTAATCTTTGGTTCTTAAAACTTTCTCTTTTTTCCTTTTCGACTTGAAACTTTGTGCTTAATTCGGCAACTTTTGCTTGATTCTGTTTTAAATCTTTCCAAGAGTATACAAATTTAACGTCTTCTTCTTTTTCTTTTTGCTGTTCAACAATTATTTCTTTTAATAATTTTATATGCTCAAATAAAAGCTCTTCAGTTTTTTTCCAAAGCTCTTGCAGCTTTAACAAATTTTCTTTTCTATCTGTGAACAAAGATATCAATTTTTTTAAATTTTCTACTTCTTCTTCTGATGCACCTTTTAAGCTATTGTTTAATTCTGATATATTTGTATTAATATTACTAATATTTTTTGATATTGATTTTTTAGCTTCAATAGATCTATTTTTAAAACTTATTATCTTTTCCTCAAATTCTTTTAATTGAAGCTTTTTCGCCTGCAAAGAAGTAGCAAATAAATAATCGACAGACTTAGAATCCCCTGCCAATGATTGAATATCTAAAAAAGCAATACTCTCTTTAAAAAAAGAAAAATTTAGTAATAAAATAATAAAAATTATTTTTAATTTGTTTTTAATTTGCATTTTCATTCCTATAAATTAGAAAAATTATTTTTAAAACATGTTTTAAATAATTTAGAACATGGATGCTGTGATATGCAACTAAAAATCCATTTAGTTATTTTTTTTATTTCAAATTCACTTATTTGATCTAAATTTGTTCGCAAAAAATCTTCTTTTTGTTTATTAGCAATATTAACAAGAAAATTAGTTAAATTTTGGTAAAGCTGCAAATATTTACTAAAATCAGAAGATAAATAACAACCTGTAATTTCAAGAAATTTTAAAAGAGATACACTTCTTATCAAAAAAACGTGTTCTTCAAAAATAAGTTCTAATTTTGAAAATAAAAAGCAATTAAAAACAAAACCAAAAATTTTATCACATGAATCTTGTAAAGGTATAAAGTAATAGCACAATTCTAAAACATGATGAATCCAATTTAGATCAAAATTTTTATCAGGACTAAGTAAAATCTCAATATTACTGCAAACAAAATAATTCTGTTTTTGATATTTCATATCGTGTAATTTAAAAGAAATTAACATACCTGGCCATAAAAACTGGCTTTTTTTTATAGAATTTTCTAAAAGATAAATTTTCCCATGTTTTTGAGTTAAAACTGAAATTTTGTGTTGATTTAATATATTTTTTTTTAAAATAAAAGCTAGTTCAACAGCTTCATTTTGTTTGACTATCATTTATTAAATATAATCTTAAATTTTGATTAATTCGACCTTTTTATAAATACTTTTATTTTCAGATTTGCGATGATCCAGTATTATCAATTTTTTATTTCTTTTCGTAGCTATTCTTATTAATTTTTCTAAACAATTTAAAGATAAATCACTATGTGCCCCATAATTAGTCATATCAAATAAAATTGCATCTATTTTAGAATTTTGCGCAATTAAATTATTTAATTTATTTAAATTATTTAAATCTTTTTTTTTATTTATTGAATAAGAATTTATAGGCTTAATATTATTATTTAATAAAATCTTCATACTATCAGGTTGATTGTAAACAAAAGCCAAATTTAATTTTTTTAACCAACCCAAATCTTTAATTTTATTATTTTTAGTATTTACTAGGTTCGAATTTGTATTTATCTTTTTATTTGTATTTTGATTTATAGGCATAGATTTATTTTGTCTTTGTTCAGTAAAATTTTTATTACCTAAAAAATTTGGTAATAATATAACAAAACAAAGACCTAAAATAATTTTTATAAATGCCTTTAATTGATTCTTCATCCCCTTACTCCCCCAAGTTTTGCATAAAAGTAAAATCTCTTGATAAAAATATTAACTTAAAATTAATATCTTTATCAAGAGATTTGATAATTGTAATATTTTTTTATAGCAAATTACCTGTTTTGTAAACGATTTATTAAATCCTGAATTTCTGCCCTTGTAGCTCCAGTATTCATATCACGATACATTTCTAATATAGGTATTTGTTCGTCAATACTTCCACCACTAACAAAAGCGCCTAAATATACACTCAATGGGTCTATTTTTTTATCCTTTAAATCACGCGAAGCTGTAATTCGAATATCTTGTAATTCTTTCATAAATCGTTCAGAAATAGTTTCATTTAAAGCAGTTGTCAGAATTCTATTTTTAAGTGATTCAACCTGTTGTTCCGGTGTTAATTGTGGACCAGGAAGTCTTTCAAAGCTAGAAGCAATTCTTTCAGGACTTCTAGTTCTAGCTGGAACTATTGATGGCAGTAAGCCGTCTTTAAATTTTGATAAAATATCAACTAAAATATTTAAGTCTGAAGGAGGCGTACCGCTTTCTTTATACATATCCCAATTTGAATTTATATCTTTTGCAATTCTAAAAGTTGATCTATCTAGACCATTGTTAGTTCTTAATTCATCCGTCTTTATTATTAATTCTTCTAAAATTATTGCTGGTTTTACACCAAATCTTGTTATATTACGCCAGTTTGATTCAAGATCATTAGCTATCAAATATGCTCTATTAGCTTTTTCAAAAATTGGGTTAGCTCTAGGTGCTCTTATTGGACTTTCAGCTCTAGGTCTTACGCTTCTAGGACTTGCTTCTACCCCTGCTCTATAGTTTCTTAAATCAACAACAAGAACAGAAATATTATCCCTACTACCCATTTTTAAAGCAATGTCCACTAATTGTGCTGCAGCAGCTTGAACACTTGGTGCACGATTTACAATTTCTCCAGCTCGTTCATTATTTACAACATCCCATAAACCATCACAGGCTAAAATTAAAAAGCCTGCATTGGGAGTTAAATCTAATTCAGTTATATCTGGGGTTGAAATAACAAGATGCTTCATTATATGATCGCCAAAAGCTCGAGAAACGGCTAATATTCCACTAACCCTATGGCCAACAACAAAACCCCCTGCATCTGTAATTCTTTGTGTTTCATCAGGACTATCAGGCTTATGATCTTTAGAAGCAAATATTACATTGCCATTTCTATCATACAAAACGGTTCTCGCATCACCAACATTTGCAATATAAATTTTATTACCTTTAATTAAAGCTGTAGTCGCAGTAGAACCCGTACCCATATGGCCTGCTGTAGCCAAATCAGAATCTGTTTTAGCAAAACTATCTGTAAAAGCCCGCTGGATATTTGTATTAAAATTAGGATCCGCAATTAAATTATTATATAAATGCGCTGTTAAATAATCAGCTACTTCTTTTCCCCCATGCCCATCATAAATACCAAAAAAAGCATGGCCTGGTGTAATTTGTATGTCATGATTATCTTCCATTGTTGGTCTATACCTAGGATTATGTTCATCTTTAAAACCTACAGATAAACCTAACGGATTATCTGGCATTGGCCGATCTTCCATTCCAATCAAGCCGCCCAAAAATATAAACCCTAGCAAAAATAACGAAATTCTATTTTTGCTAAAAAAATCTAGAATCTTCATAAGATTCCCCCCTTATTAAAATGATTAAAAAATATATATAAAACTTACATCAAATAAATCATACCTAATAAATCTAATAAAAATTACCTAAGTTCCCCAACAATCCTATCCCTTTCATCATTATATTTTTGATTTAATTTTAATAATAATTGCCCTATAAAAGTATTTGCTCCATTTAAAAAAGCATTATTAAACAAAATATTATGTTGCATAAATTCATTTATTTTTTCTCGATAACTATTTAGTCTTTTATTTAAATTTTCAATCATAGCAAAATTTAAATTTTGATTTTTAATTCTATGATCTATTTCTTCCAAATTTTCATTAATTTCTCGTAATTCAGAATGCATTCTATTTCTTAATTCTACGTTATTTTGAGTACTTTTATTGATCAAAGGCACCGCTGTTTGGCTTACGCCAGCCTGAATACCTTGAGATCTTGGTGATCCATTTATCATATAATCTCTTAAATCAACAACAAGAACAGAAATATTATCCATACAAAAACGCATAAACCCATCTGGTCCAGGTAGTCCAGACAACGCTTTTTTCACCAATTCTTCTGCAGCAGCCTGAACATTTGGTGCACGATTTACAATTTCTCCAGCTTGCTCACTTGATACCACATCCCATAACCCATCACAGGCTAAAACCAAAAAAGCTACATCTGAAGTCAAATCTAATGGTTCTATATCCGGAGTTGAAATAATCAAATGCTTGATAGGTCTTTGAAAAACAAAATGATCACCAAAAGCTCTAGAAAGAGCAAAGCCTTCTACTCTTGGTATACCATACCTATCATTTATTACCCGCCCCTCTGCTTGTAAAATTCTATTCATTTCTTTTGTAGAATTTGGCTTATGATCTTCAGTTTTAAAAATTAATTCACCATTTCTATTAAGTACAATAGTCCTAGAATCACCAACATTTGCTATATAAATTTTATTACCTTTAATTAAAGCTGTAGTCGCAGTAGAACCCCCGCCATTAGAGTTTTTACTCTCATCATCTTTAAATATTTCATTTTTAATATCTTCATCTGTTTTAGCAAAGCTAGAATTAATAGCAGCAGGAATATTTGTATTAAAACTTTGGTCAGATAAAATATTGTTGTATAAATGTTCTTTTAAATAATTAGAAACTATTTCACCTGATAGTCCATGACCATCATAAACAGCAAAAAAAGATATATGATTAAATTTTATGTCATGATTATCCTGCATTTCACCTCTTGCAGGTTGATTGTGAGTATAGGCTAAACCTACTTTAATTCCCCGTCTTTCAAGATTATTTACGTTTGATTTTAAGCGTTGAACTTCTTTTTTTAACTGCTTTATTTCTTCGTGATTACTATATGAATAATATACAATATTTCCAAACTTATCTCTAAACTCTCTAAGATCTTCAAGATAATCAAAAAAAATATTTGATGGTTCTTTTGTATTTAATGCTTTTGTATTTAACGATTGATCAAATTGATTAAACGGTTCAACCGGTATACAAACAAAATTATTAAAAAATAATAAATTTAAAAAAATAAATAAAAGATTAATTTTTTTTAAATTTTTCATAAAAGCCCCCTGAAAAAATAAAAATTTTATATATTATAACTTAAATTAATAATAATACAAAATATTTACTATTTGCAAATATTTGCTTATAAAAATAAAAGTATAGTATTTTTTTGATTTAAATAAAATTAAAAGATAATTTTTAAAATTTATTTTTTGGCAAGAATATAAGCTTCGACAGTATTTGGTAAATGTCTGATTTGACTATAAAAATGCTTTTTATCATCAAAAATTCCCATGAAATAATCTAATTGATAAAGATTATCTTTAAAAGCACCTCCGGTATCACAAAGAACCCCTAATCTAGCCTCTTTTTGTTTTGTAACAGGATTTATATAAACAACAGAAATTAGTTTACCTATACCAATATTATTAATATCACCAGCAAAAATAGCCTGACCGTGATTTAAATGCGTTATATTATTTTCGATCGTATTTTGTTCTAATTCTTTAAAATACCAATATCTTTTCTGAGCCTTTAAATCTTTTATAATTTTGTCAAAATCCATCCCATTACTTTTATCAACATTAAATATTCTATTTTTGCCATCTGGCATTTCTACAACAATAGAACCTTGCATAATTGCATCCTCTAAGCCATCGCGATCAAGCCAGACAATTGGTTTAATTTTATTTTTATAGTTAATAGTGTTTAATGCTCCATCAATAATTTGTTGCTTAGTAAATTTAAATCTATCTTTTTCTGCAAATTCTTGAGCGATAATTTGATAAAGAGCGCATGAATATTTTTTTGTTTTTAAATAGCTGCCTGTGGTTTTAAAAATAGCATAATTTGTTAATCTAATTTGATTTTTAGGTATTTTCCCATCAGCATATTCTGGTATAACAATTTTATTTTGAAAAGCCGTTTCTATATCCCCCGACCATTTTATAAACTTAAAATTTTTATTTATAAAATTTGGATCTAATATTCTAAATTTTGAATTATTCTTTTTATCTTCTTCTATAGTCTGCAATATAAATTCAAGGGTTTGCATAGTTCTTTGCCAAGACAAGATTTGTACAGTAAAATCTCTTGGTTTTACAAAATGATAAGCAAAAAGCTCTTTTTCTTTAAAATATCTCAAGCTATCTCTTGTTGCATTATATAAACTTGATATATCAGTAAAAATTTCTTTATTGCTAAATTTATTGCTAAAATTATTATTATTAAATGGTGAATGTGATAATGAAAAAAATTTTTTTAAATCAATTTTTTTTGAATTTTGACAAAAAATATTTGTGAACAAAATTAAAATAAGTATAAAAAATTTTAAAAATCTCATCACACTCTCTCCCAAATTTTTGCAAAAAATTTAGGGGCATTTAAAATGCCCCTAATAAATTATATAATTAATATTAAATCTAATATTACAAAGTTGCTAATACTAAAGCAATTATAGATACAACTTTGATCAAAATATTTAAAGATGGTCCAGATGTGTCTTTGAATGGATCACCAACTGTATCTCCAACAACAGCAGCCTTATGAGCATCCGATCCTTTACCTCCAAAATGACCTTCTTCAATATATTTTTTGGCATTATCCCATATACCACCAGTATTGGACATCATTAATGCTAAAAGTGCTCCAGAAAGAGTTACTCCTACTAAAAAACCACCCAGAACATAGTTCCCCATAGATTTAAATCCAAATTTAATTGCAACGGGAACAAGCACGGTTAAAAAACCAGGAATAAGCATTTCTTGTAAAGCAGCTCTTGTACTAATTGCTATGCAACTTTCATAATCCGGTTCAGTTTTTCCTTCTTTTAATCCTACAATTTCTTGAAATTGCCTTCTAACTTCTACAACCATCTTCCACGCAGCTCTACCAACAGATCTCATTGTCAATGCGGCAATTAAAAATGGCATTGTACCACCAATAAATACACCGGCAATAACAGCAGGATCCAAAACGTTTAAAACATCTAGATTGGCTCGTTCACAAAATGCAGCAAATAAAGCTAGTGCAGTAAGAACAGCAGAACCAGTTGCAAAACCTTTTCCAAGCGCTGCTGTCATATTTCCTAAAGAATCCAATTTGTCTGTAATCTTACGAACCTCTGGACCAAATCCGGACATTTCAGAAATTCCGCCGGCATTATCAGCTATTGGTCCATAAGCATCAACTGACATAGTTATACCAACTGTTGCGAGCATAGAAACTGCGGCAATTGAAACCCCATAAAGGCCCCCAAAAAAATTATAAGAAACAAATATTGCTGCAGCAATTGAACATATAGGCAAAACCACAGATTCAAAACCTATAGAAAGTCCCCATATAATATTTGTACCGGCACCAGAGCTGGAAGTTTGCGCAAGCTTTTTTATCGGATTCCCACTTGTATAATAATCTGTAAAAAGACCTATTATCACTCCGACTAAAGCTCCAATAAATATAGATCCAAAAAATTTAAGTTCTATTTCAGCATATCTTACATAAAAATATGAACCAATTAAAAATGCAACAAATGCTATATATGTTGAATTATGCAAAATTCTATTAAGTTTTCCCTTTAAAAAATAAATAGAACATAATCCCAGAATTGAAGATAATAAACCGATTGTAATAAGCATCAACGGCAATGTTATATAAGAAAATTTTAAAGAAGCCCCAAAAGCAAGAGCAATACAGGCAACAGTTGCATCAACATAAGATTCAAAAATATCGGCACCCATACCAGCAGTATCGCCTACACAATCACCAACGTTATCAGCAATAACAGCAGGATTTCTTGGATCATCTTCAGGAATACCCATTTCAACTTTTCCAACTAAATCAGCGCCAACGTCAGCTGCCTTTGTGTAAATTCCACCACCAACACGAGCAAAAAACGCAATTGAACTCGCACCCAAAGCATAACATGTTATTATTTGAACAAAATCATAATTTTCATTTGCAACAAAAAGATAAAACAAAAGACCTACGCCAATTAAACCTAAACCAGCAACAACAAAGCCCATAACAGAACCACCAACAAGGGCTGTTAAAAATGCCGCTCTTTCACCTTTGGCTTTTGCTGTTAATGTTGTAACAACATTAGACCTAGTTGCAGCTCGCATTCCAATATAACCTGCAAGCATCGATGAGCTTGCACCAAAAAGATACGCCAAAGCTGTTACTAAATTAGTAACCATAAAAATTATAAAAAACATTGCTAGAATAACAACTGCTAAAACTGAATATTCTTTTCTTAGAAATGTCATAGCACCGCGGCGTATTAATCTAGCTATATATTGAGCACGAGCATCATCCTCAATTTTTATACTTGTACTTTTTTTAAAAAGAATTGTAACCAAACCAATTCCTAGAAGGGATACTCCTACGAATAATAGTAGATATGGAAATAGAACCATAATAAAAAACTCCTAAAAATATGTGAATATTATTAATAAAAAAACTGAACTAAATTATACAATAAACAATTTATTTGAGCAAAAACTCTTTTTTATCCAAATTGACGCGGCCTAGGCCCTTGAGCTTCAATAAATTGGAAGTGCCGGCAGTTGGCTAATAAAATAAAAACCGTGTTGATCGGCATTTACAAGAACACTTTTAAATTTAACTTAAAATAGCTATTTTTTAGTTTTTATAGTACAAAATATTAGAACCTATAAAATTTCTTTAAAACTTATTTTTGTTGCAATTTTAACTTTTGAGGTAAAAACATTTTAAAAAATTTTCAATAAGTAATAAATTATTTTTATAAAAATTCAAACTATGTGTTTCAACTTATGTATAATAAAAAAAAATTTAAGTTCAATTTTTTTTTCAATACAATATTTTTTTTAACAATTATTTTTATTTCATTTTTTATTGGCATA
>JAIPGX010000037.1 GCA_021735465.1 Candidatus Babeliales bacterium
CAGAGGAATTTTATCTGGAATAGGCGAATTGCTTGATTCAAAACAAAAATTATGGGCAAAAGAAAAATTGAAAAGTGAAACTATTTTTCTTTTAAAATTAAAGTTAGATTCTTTAAAAAATTAAAAATATATTAAAAGATATTTTTAAAATACCGTCAAAATATTCGTAAATTATTACTCTGTTTATTTTAAATTAAAAATAATAGCAAACTTGCTTTTTTAAGCATATTTTTTCTAAATTTTAAAATAATTTTTTTAATTTTAGATATTTAGAGGGAGAGAGTATGAATTTTTTCAAAATAAATTTATGTAGTATATCTTTTTGTTTTCTTTTTGTTTTTTTTATTAATAATATTTTCTCTCAAGATCCCAGTAACAAAAAAGCTTTAGATTTAATTACTAACGCTAAAATAGAAGCACTAAAAATAAAATCTCAGGCAGAACAATATGCTTTAAAAATAAAGACTGAAGCTGAATTAGCTGCTTTAAAAGCAGAGCATAATTTGCCAACTGAACCTAACTTATTTATGAAAGAGCCTGATAGCAAACAAGAAAATGGCGAACAAATACCTCAAGAATGGAAATATGAGATTCAAAATCAATTCGATCAGGATTCAAAATTTATAAAAGAAATTGTTGTTAAGGGTGAAGTGAGCCAGCAAGAAATTGATGATTTTTTAGATTTATTTAAGTCTCAATCTGAATGGTTTGATCAAACTCTTACTCATACCAAAAATATTGGTGATTCAAATTATTTAGCCATTACTAAAAAAAATACAATTTTGGAAAAATTAGTTGATGCTCAAAAAAAAGCTGATTCTATTTTACGAGAAAATTTGAGTAAAGAAGAATTTGGTGAGTCTGTTTATGATAAAGTCAGATTGGCAATTTTGTATGAAATTAATGCTTTAATAGAAAGTGAAGAGTCTTCTATTTCTGAGGATAGAATAAATAAAATTGTAAAAAATATTGTTGGTCACGTAAAAAAACAAAATGAATTATTGAGTTTTAAAAGTGAAAAAGTTACGCAAGGATCTGTTAAAAAATTGGAGCACGAGTTAAAAAGATTTAAAAAAGAAGCGATAGATAATAAAAATTTAGCAATAAAAATGGAGGGGGATGTTAGATCTAGGCTAGAAGAGAAAAATAGGAAAAATTTGGAGCTTGAAATTTTGTTACAAAAAACTCAGCAAATTTTAGATAAATTAAAAAATCAGACAAAAGATATTTTAAAAAATAAAGATAAAGATAGTGTACAATTTCAAATTCGACTGGCACAGGTTAAAAAAGAGATAAATTTTTTTAAAGATCAATTGTCAGAAAGTAAAAAAAATCAGATTTATTTAGAAAATAAATATAAAAAGAAACTAGGGCTTTTGAAAGAAAAATTAAAAAATTATGAAGATCAAAAATTAAATCTTGAAAACGCCTTAAATAAAGAGCGATTACATATTAAAGAAATTGAGTTAGAGATTAAACAAAAAGAATTTGAGAAAAAACAGATTTTGAAAAATAAAATAAAAGATCAAAAGTCTATTAATAGGCTCAATTTTGAATTAGAGCTTGCATTAAAAGAGAAAAGAAAAGAATTAGATAGCTTAAAAGATAGTATGAAAGAATATGAAAATCAGAAAAATATTTTAAATTCAAAATTAAATACCCAGAAAAATAAGATAAAACAGCTTGAACAAAAAGTAGCAGATACAAGAAAAGAGGCTGGGAAAATAGAATTAGAAGATAAAAAGACTATTAATAAATTGAAGCTACTTAAATGGAGGAAATAAATTTCTCTATATTCAAATTGAATTTTATTTAAAATATTGATTTTATTTACAAAATCAATAAAATTTAATATTGCTGTTTCTATTAATCAATGTTATAGTATTTCCTTAAATAATTATGTTTTGTACAAAATATTTTATTATCGAGGTTTTTTGAGGGGTTTTTTATGTTACATAAAAACAACAATATAAATAGAGCGTTTTTAATTTGTGTATTATTTTCTTTTTTGTTTATTTGGGTTATGCCAATTAATTGCATGCAACAGGTTTTGACTGCTCCAATAAATTTATTAAGAAGCAATATTAAAAATTTGGATGAATTGAGTTATTTAAAATCTACTAAGCATTTAATTGTATTACCAAATAATCAGGAACTTGAAATTGATTGGGGTTTTAATGGTTCAGGATCCTTATTGGAATCATTTCCCAAAATGAAGTTAAGATTAAAACCTGCTTCTGCGCAAGTTATTCAAGAGCCACAAGAAAATCAGAAATTTTCATTAAAAGAGCTTTTAAAAATTATAGCTCAATCAAAATTAAGTGAAAAATTAGAAAGTAGCTGGAATATTTTGCAACAGTATTTTCCTAATTTGGATTGGTTGTTGCAAGAGCAAAATTCTTCTATAAAAATATTTGCAGTAAAATTATTTATTTTATTAAAAGACAAGACTTTAGACGGGCAAAATTTAAGAAAAAAAATCGAAATATTACGCTTGTTATTCCGTCTAAATTTAAGCACTACTTTCTCAGAATCTTTTGATAAAAACAAAAAGCTTTCTGATTATTTGCCTGATAATTTCAAATATTTATTTTCAGATAATAACGATTTAATAAAATTTATTGATGATACTTGGTTAAAAGTAATCAATGTTTTTACTGAAAGTAATAATATACTTGATAACGCTGATAAGCAGTTGGATAAAAAATTTGATTTTATGCAAACTTACAAACTTTTATTTATTGCTTTAGTTAAAAATTTTAATGAATATAAAATTGCTAAATTTAATAATATTGATAATGCAGATGCAAGTAATGATATTCAAAAAAAAGAGCTATCAGAACAAGAACAGATATTGCTTGAAAGTCTTAAAATTGCAAAAGATAAACTTTCTGAAAAATTTAATTTAATCAATGCTAGAGTTGCTGAGCTTGAAACAAAATTGAGTAAATTAAATATATCTACAGATGCAATAGATAAAGATATATATTTTTATTTAAATGAAGATTTCAAAAAAATAAATGCTGAAAAAATAGAATATGAAAAACAAATAAAAGAAATTCAATATAAGATAGATGAATTAGAATATGGTGTTGAAATTAGGCCAGAAGATGTAAATTTTTCTTCAAATTTAAATAGCATGCCGTTTATGGTTTTAATAAATATATTACTGAAGAGTCCTGAATTTAGAGAAATGGCAGCAGATTTTAATAATAACAACGTTTATAGTAGTATAAAAGAAACTTTAAATAAGCAAATAGAATTTATATTTAAAAATTCTGATCATGTTAAAAAGAATTTAAAAATTTATAAATATATAATTAAAACACTTTTTCCCAATATGCAAAGTGCAGTTGAGAATATCGCTGCAGATTTATCTGAAAAAGACGAAAAAGAATTAAACACCCAAGAACTGGCTGCAGCTGTTTTGGGTTTATAATTTATATTTATAGCTAATAATTGATATATAAAAATCACGGGGGTGACATGCTTAAAATTTCGATAAAAAATACATATTTTTTGCTTTTATTAATGATGTTGTTAATTACTAAATTAGTTAGTTTTGGGCAAGTTCAAGCTGTTGAAGAGTTGCAAAAACCAAAATTCTCTAGAGATTTTGTTATTAGTTATAAACAGTTATTTTATGATCAAATCTTTGATTTTTTTATTAATACAAAAGATAAAAATTTATCAAAATACAAAAATATAAGCTTAGATCTTTCCTATCAATTAGGAATACAAGAAGATGAACAATTTTTGCAAAAATTGATAGATCTGCAAAAAATTGCAAATTCTAAAATAGAAGTTTTACTTGCAACTAAGTGTTTGCCAAAAAAATATTTAGCAAATATAAGACTCTATATTTTAAATAAAAATTATAAATCATTAATTTATGATCAAAAAATTGATTCTGATTTTATTGTTAATACTATTCAAGAATTCTGTAGGGCAAATAAGATTTATTTATCGTTAAATATTAAAGAATTATTAAAAGTTAGTATTTTTGATTCTGAAGAAAATAAAGAGATTATTGAAGATTATTGCAATTTAACACATGCTTTTTGTGCATTTAAAAGTAATTCTAAAAATATTGTTAATAAAGACAAGTTAATAGAAACTTTAAAAAAATTGAGTATTTTTAAAAAAAGCTTAATTTTAGAATTTAATAAATTAGAAAATAATTGGTATGGTGGTTGGACAGATCAAAAATATGAATTAGATAGATATATAAGTATTTTAGATTTATTTATTTCTAGATTGCTTAAAATTAAATCAAATATCGATGAAGCTGAAAAATTTAAAAATCTTTCTGAAGAAAAACAAGAAATATTAAGAGATTTTTTCGCTTTAGAAAAAAACAAGAATTTTGAAATAGTAGTTAATAGCACAAAAAATCACGATTTATACAATTATCTAATATCTTTTAGAAATTTAGTTTCAGAATTCATTCAAAAAAAAGATAAAGTAAAAGATGATTTGGGATATAAATTAAGATTAAGTCAGACTATAGCAGATTTAGAAACATTTATTGATTTAGAAAATGGAAATTTAGTTAATATTAATGTAAACATTTTTGGAAATCGAGATACAAAGTGTTTATGTAAAATTGTTAATAGATTAATAAATATTTTAAAAAAAATTAGAGGCGATAATAACGCACAAAATAATAATGGCGGCTTTATTTCGAAAATTATTAATGGCGATGTTCCAGAATTTGTTTGGGATTTAGCTAAAAAAATTGGTTAAAAATTCTAAATTTGGGACGAGAGGATTCGAACCTCTGTAACCGGATCCAGAATCCGGGGTCCTACCACTAGACGACATCCCAATAAAAAATATACAAAAAGTATATAAGCGTATTTATAACAATTATAAATACGCTTATTATTATATCAAAAAATTTTAAATTAAAAAATTTTTTTTAGTTAGTTTCTTCAACTCTTCCAACAATAACAAAAGACCAATCATCAGGATTTAAATATTTTTCTGAAACTTCGTTAACCTCTTCACGTGTTACGCTTAATACCTCTTTAAAGCGTTTTTCTTTATGATCCCAATCATGCCCGTCTATTTTAGTTGATCCAAGGGAGTTAGCAATTGCACTATTTGTTTGAAATGCCTTTCCTTGTGTATTGATAATCATACTATGGAACTTCTCAAAATCTTTTTCGGGAACGCCGGTTTGAGCAATATTTTTTAATGTTGATTTAATTAAATTTAAAACTGATTCTTTGTTAGCTAAAGAAACTTCAGTAAATATGGAAGCATAACCTGCATTTTTTTCAGTTGCATTTGCAGTAAGGTTGCAGGAACAGTCATAAAAAATACCGTGTTGTTCGCGGAGTTCAAACAATATTTTGTTTACATATATTCCTAATAAAGCAAGTTTCCAAAAATCTTTAGAATACTTTTTAGCTGTTATGCGGCCACCTTTTAGAATAATGCGTTCTTTGGGTAAATAAGTTTTGATTTCTTTTGCTTGTGGGTTTTGTATTTCAGGAAAATTTGCTGTAATTTTTTCTACGTTGCAAGCACCAGTAGAGCCTTTTAATTGCCCATATGTGTTTTCTAATTGTTGTTTAATTGTTATCGGGTCAAAATCTCCTACAACTGAAAGCACTAAATTTTGTGGAGACATGTATTTTTTATGAAACTCAATTAAATCAGAGCGGCTAATTTTTTTAAGTTCTAATATTTCTTCCTGTTTTGTTTTTTTACTTAAAAAATCGTCTTGATATAAATGCTTGAAAAGTTTATCTGTAGCTACATAATTTTCATTTTCCAACATTTTTTCATTCATTTCGACTAAGTCTTTTATACACTTATTAATAGCTTTTTTTGGATATGTAGGTTTTGTTAAAATATAAGCATGTCGTTGAGCAACGGCATCAAAATCAGAAGATAAACAAGAAATAAATTGTCCAAAACATGATGCCCCAAGATTATCAAAAAATTTTCTGTGATCCTCTTTGCTATAACCTTGGCTTCCTTCTAACAAAAGAGTTTGGACTAAACTAAGAATATATCCCTGTTTATTTTCTGAAAAATATCTATAAGCCTTGTCGGCATTTTTTACAAAAAGTTGTGCCACAATAAAAGGTGTATCTTTTTTTTGTTTTATCACAACATGAAGGCCATTACTTAAAGTAAATTCGTCATCTGGTTTTGGAAATGTGACATCAAGTAATTCAGGATTTGGTAATTCGTAGGCTGTAATAGGTTTTTCTAATTTTGAAGTTCGATCTTCTTTTAAAGCTAATAGTGAATTATCATATTCATCAACAATATGTTGTAAATTTAGCCATTCATCTTTTTCTTTATCTTTAAGTGGCTTTATAGTAAATAAATTCATTAAACTTGGACGTAAATATTGATAACTAAATGTTTTAAGGTCCTCATTTGTAATTGAATCTAATAGTGTTAGTTCATCAAATATCTGATATTCATTTTTGTTGATTAGATATGACCATTCAAGCATATCTGCAATTGAAGTGCAGTTGTCGAATGATCTTAATAATTCAATTTTTTCTTTTTTTCTTATATTATTAAATTCTTCTTGTGGGATACCTTTTGAAATTATATCTTCAATTTCTTTTATTATTATATCTTTGCAAATTTGAGAAACTTCTTCTATATTTTTTGAGCTAAAAAAGCCTTTTTGTTTTTGGGGCATAAAACCAATATTAAATACTCCTGCTTTTAATAAAGAAGAAGCGTTTGCTCCTGCATGTAAAGTTAGTGTTTTTTCGTCGCACAAAAGTTTTCTTAAATTTTGACTAAGATATTCACTTATAATTTCAGAACATAAAGAATTTTTAATATCTTGTTTTCCCGGTGTATTCCAAGCACAAATAACACTTGTGTATGGCTCTGATTTATAGATTACAATATTTTTTTGAAAAAAATCTTTTTGTAAATATAAAAAATTTGTATTTTTTTGGGTATCAATAGATTTAGCTTTAGATTTAATTGGTCCAAATAATTTTTTTATTTCATTTATAACTTCGTCTTTATTTAAATCACCAACTACAATTATAGTTGCACGATCAGGGATGTAATATTTTTTATAAAACGCACGAACTTTTTCTGGGTTAAGATTTAAAAGATTTTCTTTGTAACCAACTATAGGGTGGTGATATGGATGATTTGACGGTAATAATTCAGTTAAAATATCTATGGAATCACAATCTCTTAATTTAAGTTCATCAAAAACTGTTTTTAATTCTGATGCTAGATGCTCATCTGCAATGCGAACATTTTGCATACAATCAGCAAGAATATTTAAAAAGACTTTCCAATTTTTGTTATCTGTATAAAAATAATAAGTAGTTTGATCAAAAGAAGTTTGAGCATTTAATTCTGTGCCAAAATTTCTTGAAATTTCAAAAATATCTTGTTCGCAGAGTTTTTCTGTTCCTTTAAATATCATATGTTCAACCAAGTGGGCAAAGCCGTATTCGCTGGATTCTTCATCTTTAGAGCCCACGTCATACATTACTTTTAGCATAACTTCTGGTGTATTTTCTTTATGATAGAATAAAATATTTAACCCATTATCAAGAGTTTCTTTGTAAATATTGTTTTTAAGTTTTTCTATATTTGAATTGATATTTACTTTTTGAACAACTTGTTGTTCAGGTGTATTTTGTAGAGCTTTTATTTGAACAATAGTTGTCGTGCAAAATAAAAAGCTTAATAAAAAAGTAAAAAAAATTGATTTTCGATTGATTGTCATAGACAGCCTTTCTTAAAAAAGTTAGAGACTAAACTATAAGAAAACTTATAAATTAAATAAAAAATACTTGAAAGTATAAGAATCTTATCAAAGAGCTTTTAAATATGCAAAAGCTTGTTAATTTGTAAAATTTGCTATTTTTGTTAAAAAATAACAAATTTTATGAAAATCGCATGGTATAGTTTATGATATTCATAGATTAAATATTAATATTTTTTTATAAAATTGGAGTTTTTTATGTTTATTGAAAGAAATTTAACGTCAATAATTGAATCAGGAATAAAACAAGTTCCTATAATTGCGATTATTGGTCCAAGACAATCAGGAAAGAGTACTCTGATTAAAAAAATATTTAAAGATTATACGTATTTGGATATGCAAGATGCTGAAATTTTTGAGTTTGCTAATAACGATCCAAAGGGTTTTTTAAATTATTATAAAAATGAAGTTGGTTTAATAATAGACGAAGCTCAGTATGCGCCAAAATTATTTTCTCAACTAAAAGTTGAAGTTGATAAAAATCCTAGACCAGGGTATTACATACTTTCTGGTTCCCAAAACTTTTTGTTGCATGAAAAAATTAGTGAGTCTTTGGCCGGAAGAGTTTATTTTTACAAACTCTTGCCCTTATCAATAAAAGAATTGAAAACTGCTAATTTGCTTTGTGATAATGCTACAGATCAAATTTATAAGGGATTTTATCCTCGAGTTTTTCAACCACAAGTTAATGCCCAAGAATATTATGAAAACTATATTTTAACTTATGTTGAAAGAGATATAAGGTCTATAAGAAATATTGAAAATATACTTGTTTTTAAAAAATTTATGCAAATTTGTGCATTACGTATTGGAACCACTTTAAATTTTTCAGATCTATCGGCGAACTGTGGCATTAGTATTGATACTGCAAGAAAATGGTTAGCATTGCTTGAGACAAGTTTTATTTTGTTTTTATTGCCATCATATCATGATAATCTTGGAAAACGTATTACAAAATCTCCAAAATTATACTTTTATGATGTTGGCCTTGCGACAGCACTTATGGGCTTAGAAAAAGAAATTTTTGTTCAAAAAAGAGTTTTGTACGGCGCTCTTTTTGAAAATATGGTTATTGTCGATATTATAAAAAATTTTAATTCCCAGGGGCTTAGATATAACTTATCTTTTTTTAGAGATATTAATAAAAATGAGATAGATCTTATTATTGAAACTGGTGGTAAAACTATCCCTGTAGAAATTAAATCTTCTCAGACAATGAATAGCAGCTTTTTTGAAACTCTTGATTGGTTTAAAAAAGAAATGCAAAATAATCAAGAATCTGTTGTTGTTTATGGGGGAAATCAGAATCAAAAATGGTCTCTAGGTCAAGTTGTTTCTTGGCAAAATTTAGAAAAAATATTTAAAATTAAGAATTTTGATGCTTATAATTGATTTAATTATCTTATTAGTATTTTATGTAAATTATTGTTTTTAATTATGTTTATTTGTTAAATTATATTTAATGAATAATTGAAATTAAAGATAGGGTTCGTATATTTTTATGGTAAATTTAATTGATGTAATTTTTTAATTTTTTTAAAAGGATTTTTTATGAAGATCAAAAACTTTTTTTCAAAATTTTTTATTTTGATCAGTGCGTTTCAAGCAATATTTTTTTGTAATTTGTTTACATTAGAACAAGAAATAAGACTTTCAGATTTTACAAAAATAATTGGTCGGGGAGGGTATGGTGAAATTTACGCATCAGACCAAGACGGCAAAGAAAATATAGTATTAAAAGTTTCAAGAAATACACGTCAATGTCAAAATTATAAACTTGAATTTGATAATCAGTTACAGATATACGAAAAGTATAAAAGTTTTGAACATCCTCAAGGATTTGAGGATCGTGCCACATTTCTTAGGCCATTTGCATATCAAGAAACTGAAGAAGATGGAAAATATTGTTTTTATGCAATGGAAAGATTATATCCATTAACTGGAACATTGCTTTACCAGATATATTTAGGAGAAAAAAGTTGGGATCAAAAATTTGGTGATGAACATTTTGTTAGAGGTCATTATCTTGGATATAATCAAATAGAGAAAATAGTAAATGAATTTCAGCGATTAAGTCCAGATAGAAGTAATTTTGAATTACTTTGTTATGATCTTGGTCGTTTGATAGCGATTATGCATCTAGGTGCAGAATTTGATGGCAAAGATACTGAGTATGTTTTGGCTAAAAGATCAAAAGATGAAGTAGGTAATTGGAAGCTTGTAGTTATTGACTTTGATATGACAAGAAGTATTCATAATTTGTTTGAAGAGAGAAATATTGAAGAAATAGCTCAGGC
>JAIPGX010000038.1 GCA_021735465.1 Candidatus Babeliales bacterium
CTTTATAAAATTATTAGTTTTTTAAACAGCTAAGCGTGTACGACCTTTAGCACGTCTTCTGTTAAGAATTTTACGACCATCTTTGGTGGCCATACGTTTTCTAAAACCGTGTTTTCTTTTTCTTTTTAAATTACTTGGCTTGTAAGTTATTGACATTTTGGCTCCTGAAATAATATTTTTTCTATTTATTTAAAATAAAATTATATAAAAAATTTATAATAATTTTAACAAAAATTATAAATTTAAAAGATAAAAAACATCATGATTTTATAGCATAAAGCATAAAAATGCAAATTTTGAGATTTGCACTTGTTCTATAAAGTTGTATAAAAATTCACTTTGTCAATTCATGAATTATATAATTTAGAGTTTTTTCTCTTAGTATTGCTTGTTCTAGGCTGCTTTTATTTAAAGGGTGCTCTGATTCTTCAATTTTATCTTCAAATGGTTTGAAATAAACAAATTCTTTTAACCTATTATTATTAAATAAATATAAATAATTTTGGATATCTTTATGGTCAATTTTTAAATTTTCTTGATAAGCTATTTGGTCTATTATAATTTCTTCTTTAAGAACTTTTTCTGCTAATATTTCTATTTGATTTAAGAAATCTTTTTGCTGTTTGTATACTTGATAGTCGGGATACTTTTTTAAAGATAAAATTATGTCTTCTTCTCTTCTTATTATAAAATGTTTAGGAATTTCGAATCTATGTTTTGATAATAATAGATGAAATAGTTCTTCTATGATGCTTTTGCGTTGTGATATATCGTTTCTGTAAGAAAAAACTTCAATTAATTTTTTATGAATATCAGCTTTGCTTTTTAATTGAAACATTGTTTTAAATGCTTCTAACGAAAAAAAAGATCCTTTGGTTATCATTTTTATTTCAATTAAAAATGAATATTTTTCATATTCGGTATCAGGAGAAAAATCATTTTGTGTTGGAAGATCGTCGGTAATAAAACTATCACCAATTTTTTTACCAATAAGTTGCATGAAAAAGGGTTTGGTTAAATATTTATTATTTACTTTTATCCAAAATGAACTTTTAAAATCTGGTAAGATTGGTTTTTGGTTTTCATCTAATAAAGTAGCAACAAAACAGACCCAATCATTTTCTTCTACCGTGTTATAATCCAGTTTTTTAAATAAGGATGATTCTCTTTTTAAAAAAAGATCGACTTGCTTATCTGCATCTTTATACCTTTTTCTTTTAGGCGCTCTGAAAATAAAATTTTTCCATTCTTTAAGTTCTATTGGATCTGCAATTGATAAATCAAAATAAAAAAAAGCATTTTTTTCTGCTGATATTTTTACGTCAGCCAGTCTTGGGTAGTTAGTTAATATTATCTTTTTATTTCTTATTTGTTTTAGTAAAAAATTCAATACTGTATGTTTAAATAAAAAATTTTTAAGATTATTTTCTATTTCTTTTTTGTAATTATTTTCTAAGTATTCTGCTGGAACATTATTGCTTTTCAATCCATGCAAAAAAGTTTTTTTTCTATATAATTCTATTGTTTGTTTGTAAACTGCTTTGACAAAATCATTAGAAACTTGAATTGTGGCTTTACATAAATGTGAAGTTATAGGGACAGATTGAAAAACAAAGTTGTTGCTAAAGAAATTCTTTTTGACACCTTCCATAAACTCTCTCCTTTTTGGTGCAAGGAGGGGGACTCGAACCCCCATCCTCTTTCGAGGGCTGGCTCCTAAGGCCAGTGCGTCTACCAATTCCGCCATCCTTGCTAAAAATAAATATGGTGGGTCGCCAGGGACTCGAACCCTGAACCTGCAGATTAAGAGTCTGTTGCTCTACCAATTGAGCTAGCAACCCTGATTATTTTGATGTAAAATTATTTTAGCAAAGATAAAAAATAAAATGAAGTGGGAATATTTATGAATTTAGAAATGCCTTTAGAATTGTTAAATTTGCAAGAAACGTCAGAAGACAAAGTTTTAACTTTTGAACCTTCTTGTTTTGATGATTATCTTGGACAGCATGAAATAAAAGAGAAACTTAAAGTTTATACAAAAGCTTGTAAAGATAGATCTGATACACTTGATCATGTTTTATTATTTGGTCCTCCTGGTTTGGGTAAAACTACTTTGGCAAAAGTAGTTGCAAAAGAATTGAGTGTTAGTTTTAAAATTACCAGTGCTCCAATTTTAGAAAGAAGCGGAGATCTTGTTGCAATATTATCCAATTTGCAGGCAAAAGAAGTTTTATTCATTGATGAAATTCATAGATTACCCAAAAATGTTGAAGAAATTCTTTATAGTGCAATGGAAAATTTTTGTGTTGATATGATTATTGGACAAGGAGCTGGGGCAAAATCTATTAGATTGCCTTTACAACCTTTTACGTTAATTGGCGCAACCACTAAAACGTCTTTAATTTCAGGGCCATTGCAAACTAGGTTTGGAATAGTAGAACGATTAGATTTTTATGAGCCTGAAGATTTGGCTCAAATTGTTATACAAAATGCCAATTTTTTTAAAATACCAATATTGCCTGAAGCAGCACTATCTATTGGCAGAAGAGCAAGAGGTACGCCAAGAATTGTTAAAAGAATTCTTAGACGAGTAAGAGATTTTGCACAAGTTCATAATCACAAAATTATAGATAATCAAATAGTAGATTTAGCTTTAAAATTTTTAGGAATAGATGAAGATGGTTTGAATAAACTTGACCGCCAGATTTTAACGCATATTATAAAAGACTTTGATGGAGGTCCGGTTGGTGTAGAGACTTTGGCCGCACTTACAGGAGAAGATAAAGAAACTTTAGAAGATGTTTGCGAGCCGTTTTTGATTAGACAGGGTTTATTGATAAAGACTTCAAGAGGGAGACAAATCTCTCCCAAAAAATTTTTATATTTAAAACGTAAACTTTTAGGTGAAAAAACAGATGGACAAATTAATATTTTTTAAAAAATTTTTTTTAATAACAAAATTAGTTCGCATATTATTTTTATCTTGGTTCTTTGCATTATGTTCTCAAATTATAATTCCATTGCCGTTTAATTTTGTACCAATTAGCTTGCAACCAGCGCCAATATTCTTTTTTGCATTATATTTGGGTTGGCCATCAGTTGCTGCTATAGCTCTTACTATAATTCAGGCAGCGTTTGGTGCACCATTTTTTTCGGGTTTTCAGGGTGGAATATTAAAGCTTCTCGGTCCTACTGGAGGCTATATATTCGGTTTTTTGTTAGCAAGCTGTTTTTTAGCATTAGCTAGAAAATATAAAAAAAAATCTTTTTTTATAAATTTTTTTAAATTATTAATTGCTAATCTAATTTTATATTGTTGTGGTTTATTTCAGCTTTATTTTTTTGTTCCGGGCGAGAAATTATTAATTTTGGGTTTGTATCCATTTATTGCTGGTTGTTTACTAAAAATATTTTTTATTTGCCTGCTGGTCGACAAAGTTTTTAAAAATAGTTAATTTATAAAATTAATAAGTTTTTTATTTAATATTGGGAGTGTATTAAAATGTCTGGACATTCTAAATGGTCGACTATAAAGCATAAAAAAGCTAAAGAAGATGCAAAAAGAGGTAAGATTTTTACTAAATTAATAAGAGAAATTACCGTTGCAGCAAAAGAGGGTGGCGGTGACGTAGCAGGGAATGCAAGATTGCGCCTTATAATTGATAAGGCAAAAGAAGTAAATATGCCTCAAGATAACATAGTTCGAGCCATAAAAAAGGGAACCGGTGAGCTTGAGGGTGCAAGTTATGAACCTGCAATATACGAAGGCTATGGTCCTCAAGGTGTTGCAATTATAGTGGAAACTTTAAGCGATAATAAAAAAAGAACAGTATCAGATTTAAGGCACCTTTTCTCAAAATTTGGAGGTACTTTGGCTGAATCTGGAGCTGTTTCTTGGATGTTTGAACATAAGGGGCTTATAAAAATTACAGCAGATAATTTAACTGAAGATGATGTTTTAGAAAAAATGTTAGATTATAATATTGATGATGTTTCTATGGATGATGGTATTATTTCTATTAGTTGTGATGTTGCTGATTTGGATAAAGTAAAAAAAGGCGCTCGATCTGCAGCTTTAAAAATTGAAGATGCCTCTATTGAGTGGATTCCAAAAAATACTGTTGAGGTAACTGATAAAGAAAAAGAAGAATCTGTTTATAAGTTTTTAGAAACTATTAATGATTTAGATGATGTTCAAAATATTTATGCAAATCTTGTTTAAAGAGGTGATTAGTGCTTTTTAGTATGACCGGTTTTGGTAGCAAAACGATTTGTTTGCCTATTAGTAAAAAAGAAAAAATACAATTTTTGATAGAAATAAAATCAGTTAATTCTAGGTTTTTTGAAACAACTTGTAGATTGCCAAGTGCATTAAATCATTTAGAAATAAGTATTATTCAAAAACTTAAATCTGAGCTTATAAGAGGTAGAGTTTACTTTTCAATAAGACCAGAAGAAGAAAATGTGGCATTTGAAGTAATAAAACCATCTCTTAATATTGTTCAAGGTTATATTGATGCGGTAAAAGAAATAAAAACAAAATTTAAGGTTTCTGGAGAAATATCTGTTAATGATATATTAAATCTCCCGGATGTTTTTGTTAGCAAAAAAACTCTTATTGATAAGAAATTAGAAAAAGAAATTTTAAAACAAATAGATTTAGTCACAATTGATCTTTTAAAAAGTAGAGCCGCAGAAGGTAAAAATTTACAAAAAGATTTAGAGAAGCGTTTTTATATTTGTGAACAGATTATATTAAAGGTAGATAAATTATTTCAAGAATTAATGAAAAAATATAAGATTCAAATTCAAGAAGTGAATCTACTGTCTCAAGAGTCTTTTGATGAACAAACAAAGTTAAAGCTTGATGAACTTTATTCTATTTTAAATAAGATTGATATTCATGAAGAAATTATAAGATTTAAAAGTCATATTTCTCGAATTTCAGAAGTTTTGAAAACAAAAGAGATAGAAAAAGGTAAAAGATTAGATTTTATTTTACAAGAATTACTTAGAGAAGCGAACACTATTTTAGCAAAATGTTCTGATAGTAAAATAAGTTCTGTTGTTGTTGATATTAAGGTTGAATTGGAGAAAGCCAGAGAGCAGGCTCAAAATATTGTTTGAGTATGTTAAAAATATGCAGAAAAATCTTATTCAAGAAATTCCTGAAGATTTACTGAAAAATTCTAGTAAAATTTTATTTCTTTCGCATTTAGCGATTGGTGATTTTGTTTATTTACAAAATTATTTTAAAAGTTTTGCTATAAAATATCCAAATTTAAAAATAGATTTATTAGTCGATGAAGGACGTGGCAAAAGCTTATTAACTAGATGGAGCTCAAAAAAAAGCAATTATGTTTTATATGATTGGTTAAATTCGTGTAAATTTTTTAATAAAATTTATAATAAAACCAGCTCTTGGTGGGATTTTAAAAAAACTTTATTAGAATTAAAAAATAATAATTACGAAATTATTGTTTTAATTTCTAACCTTAGACAACGTAAATTTATTAAATTGGCACACAAGATTTGCCCAAAAAATTTTTTAATTGCAGGTTTTAAATCAGGTAAGCAATTTTTTGAAAATCAAGAAAATACTTTGCACATTAATAATCAAAATGCTAAATTTTTTGAAAAAATTTTAAATACAAAAACTAATAATCAAGAACGTATTCCATTTATTGATATTCCCAAAGATTGGATTCTTTATGGCAAATTAAAATTTTTGCATTGGGGAATCCGTCTTGATAAACAAAATCTTTATCAAAAAAATATTTTTATTAATTTTACTGCTAAAAATAAAAAAAGATGTTGGACTTTTGAAAAAGTTATAGAACTTATTGGTTATTTTAAAAGAGACGATTCTTTTTATAATACTAATTTTATTATTAATGTTATGCCAGAGCAATATAAAGATTTTGAAAAATTTTTAAAAAATTATTCTTTGCAAAAAATATTTTTGTTTACTGCAACTAAAAATTTTTTCCAAATACCTGCAGTTATAAAATATTGTGATTTGGTAATTTCGGTAGAGACAAGTATTATACATTTAGCCGCTGCGCTTAATATTCCTGTTGTTGCTCTAATGCGTAAAAAAAATCCAGAATGGGAACCTATTGATGTTAAAAATTGTATAGTTAATGTTGATAGAAGAACTGACTGGATTAAGACTATTAACGCTCAACACGTTTTTTCAATTACTAAGAATTTTATTATAGAAAATTTCTAATTTGTTCATATTAATTGATGTTGAAAAATTTTGTAAAACAAAATCTTTTGCATTTTGACCAAATCTTGTTACTAAGTCAGGATTATCTATTAATTTTTCTATCTGAGTAGTTAAGCTATCTATATTATCTTGTTCAAATAATAACCCTGTTTGATTATGTTTAATAACATTAGTTAGACTTGTTTCTGTTGCGCCGATTACCGGAGTTTCAAGGCATGCAGCTTCAAATAACACAATGGGCAAGCCCTCTTGCTTGCTTGGCAAAACTTTAAAATCTGAAAAATATAAAATTTGTGAAATTTTATCTGTAAAACCTAAAAAATGTACATAATCTTGTATTTTTAAATTTAATGCTAATTCTTGCAAATAATTTTTTAATGGTCCATCTCCTGCAAGCACAAGATTAACAGGTTTATTTTTTTCATAAATTAATTTGTTAATTGCTTTTAATAAAATTGGATGATTTTTATGATCTATGTTTTTGGGCATATTTGCAATGGTGCAAATTACAGGTAAATCTTTTATATTTATATTGAAATTTTTTTTAAAAAATAATTTTTTGAACTCTTGTTTATTTTGCATTTTTTTTTGATTTTTAATATTTGCATGGAAATTTAAAAATTTTTCTTCATCAAAAAGTGGGGGAATAAAAGTTATATCTTTTATTTTTAAATTTTCTAATTTATTTCTTTCTTGAAATTCTTTTTCTATTTGTGGGTTTACGCAGATTATGCCGTTTGTATCTTGTAAATATTTAGTTTTTAGTTTTTGTGGAATATGTCTTGTTAAAACTATTTTTATATCTAAATTATTTTTTAATAATTTTTTAACCGCAGCTCTTGCATATGGTATTTCTCTATGAATATTGCAGTGTATAATTTGAATATTTTCTGATCTGCAAATTTTTATAATTTTTTTTACAAAAAACAATCTAAATTGTGTTTTAAATATTTCAAAAGTATTAAAAGTATAATGTTTGATATTTAATTCTAGTAATTTTTTTGATAAACAAGAATTTTTAGATACAAGAAAATTTGTCTGATGCCCCTTTTTTATAAGGTTATTATAAAGCGTAATTGTATAAGCTTCACTACCACCAATTATTCCTGGTGCGCTATTAATTAATAAAATTCTTTTTTTATCTATATAGTTTTTCATAAAAATTTTTTAATTTATTTGTAATATTTTCTTATTTATAAAAATTTAAAATTTTTAGCAAGAATAAAGTCTAAATCTTGTATAATAACCTAAAGCATAGTATCATAATATCTATTGTATTAGTAGCTTTTTTTTAAAAATTTCTCTTTGTTGGGAAGGGATTTAAATGTCGGAACAAAATAATAAACAAAATACAAATATTTCTGCTAAAAAAATTTTACCTATGTCTGTGGAAAAAGAGTTAAAAACATCTTTTTTAGATTATGCAATGTCTGTCATTATTAGCAGAGCTCTTCCTGATGTCAGAGATGGGTTGAAGCCAGTACATAGAAGAATTTTATATTCTATGCATAAGCTTGGTTATTACAATGATAAGCCTACCAGGAAATCTGCCAATATCGTTGGTGATGTTATGGCGCATTATCATCCACATGGTGATGCCGCGATTTATCAAACCATGGTTGGTATGGTGCAAACATTTTCCAAAAGATATCCCTTATTAGATGGACAAGGAAACTGGGGGTCTATTGATGGTGATAATGCTGCTGCCCACAGATATACTGAAGTTAAAATGGCCAAAATAGCAAGGGAAATTTTGGCTGATATAGAAAAAAATACTGTTCCTTTTGTGATGAATTATGATGAATCACGAACAGAACCAACCTTATTACCAAGCAAAATACCTAATTTATTAATTAATGGTTCAACTGGCATTGCAGTTGGTATGGCAACTTCTATTCCACCTCACAATTTAGGTGAAATTATTGATGCTTGTATAACACTATTAAACAATCCAGATTTAAGTGAAGATGAATTATTCAAAATAGTTCCAGCACCAGATTTTCCAACCGGAGGTATAATTTGCGGACGATCTGGAATTGTCAAAGCATACAGGACTGGTCATGGTAATGTAATCTTGAGGGGTGTTGTTGATATAGAAGATGACAAAAAACGTGTAGCGCTTGTTATCTCAGAAATTCCATATCAAGTTAATAAAGCTGACTTGATAAAAAGAATAGCCGATTTAGTAAAAGATAAAATAATTGACGGCATATCTAATATTCGTGATGAATCAGATAAATCTGGTATACGAGTTGTCATTGAATTAAAGCGTGGTGAAAATCCAAATGTTATTTTAAATCAACTTTATAAACATACATCATTACAGACTTCTTTATCTATTTTGCTTTTGGCTTTGTATCAAAATAAGCCTATGGTTTTTACTTTACGTGAAATGCTGGACCATTTTTTGTTTCACCGTAAAGAGATAATTACAAGACGTACCGAATTTGATTTAGCTAAAAATAAAGCAAGAATACATATTTTAGATGGTTTAATAATTGCTCTTGAAGATATTGATCAAGTTGTTGAATTAATAAAAAAATCTGAAGATACGGCGACAGCATGTGAAACTTTAATTAAAAAATTAAAGTTAACAGAGGTTCAAAGTAAAGCAATTTTGGAAATGAAATTGAGTCGTTTAACGGGTCTTGAGCAAGAAAAAATTCGTTTAGAAATTAAAGATATAAAAGTTTTGATAGAAAAATTAGAGCTTATTTTGAATAACCCGGACGAGCTTAAAAGAGTTGTTATAGAAGAACTTGAATTAATGAAAAATACTTATGCTGATGCGAGAAAAACAAAAATAGAAATGATGACAGATTCTTTAAGTGAAGCTGATTTGATTCCTGATGAAGAAGTTGTTGTTACATTAACCGTAAAGGGTTATGTAAAAAGAGTTCTTCTTGGTACCTATGCCGTACAGCACAGAGGTGGTAAAGGTAAAAAAGGGATCGCAGATTTAGAAGAAAGTGATGATTTAATTCAAGATATGTTTGTTGCAAAAAATCATGATGATCTTTTATTTTTTACAAATCTTGGTCGAGTATATGATCTAAAAGTTTATCAAATACCTGAAGCGTCAAGAATGGCAAAAGGTAGGGCTATAATAAATCTTTTACAATTATCTGCAGGCGAAAAAGTTGTAAAATTGCTTTGTGCAAGAGATTTGAATGATAAATATTTAGTAATGTTAACAAAAAAAGGTGTTATCAAAAAAACGGCAGCTACAGCTTTTGAAAAAATTAGAGTAACCGGAATTAGAGCTATAACTTTAGATGAAAAAGATGAATTAGTATTTTGTGCTTTAAGCTCAGGTAAAAATTCTATAGTTATTGCAACAAGTTATGGTCAGGGAATTAGATTTAACGAAGAAGAAGTTAGGCCAATGGGAAGACAGGCTGGTGGCGTACGAGGAATAAAATTAAAAAAAGGTGATTTTGTTGCTGGTATGCAAGTTATAGAATCTGAGCAAGAAGATTTATTATTTGCTACATCTAAAGGCTATGGTAAAAGAGTGAAGATTGTTGATTTCAGAGTTGCGCATAGAGGCGGGCTTGGTGTCAGAACAATTCCTACTGGTGGGCGCAATGGTGAAGTTATAGGTCTTGTTCAGGTATCTG
>JAIPGX010000039.1 GCA_021735465.1 Candidatus Babeliales bacterium
AACATTGGTCCAACAACTTACAAATGTCTGTCCAACATGTAAATCTTATGGATTTATAAAATCAATTTCGACATTAAGTTTTGAAGTTTTAAGAAATTTCAAAAATGATTTTATACGTGAAAAATTAAAGGGATCAATAATTTTGTTGGTGTCTCCATCTGTCTTTAAATATATAATAAATAACGAATTTCAATCTATACTAAAATTAGAAAAAGAGCTAAAATGCAAAATCATAATGGAGAGTAATGAAAAGCTAGCAGATGAACAATTTAAAATAGATCAAATTAAATAAAGAAAGTTCAATAATGATTATTAACAAATATCCTGGTTATCAAGCTTGTATTGGCATGGAGATTCATGTTCAACTTAAAACTGAATCAAAAATTTTTTGTTCATGTTCAAACAAATTTGGAGATGAGCCAAATCAGAATATTTGTCCAATTTGTGCAGGGCACCCCGGATCTTTACCTAGTCTAAATAAAGAAGTGGTTGATTTTGCAATAATGGCTGGTATTGCAACAAATAGTAAAATCTCTCAAACGACAACATTTGCAAGAAAACATTATTCATATCCAGATTTACCCAAAAATTTTCAAATAACTCAAGATAATTTGCCAATATGTCACGATGGCTATTTAATTATTGATCTTCCAGATAATCAAACAAAAAAAATTCGTCTTATCAGAATACACATGGAAGAAGATGCAGGAAAAAATTTACATGCAACTGAAAATGAGAGTTGGGTAGATTTAAATAGGGCAGGTACACCATTACTTGAAATAGTGACGCATCCTGATATATCAAATTCTCAAGAAACAAAAGCTTATTTAACACAACTAAAAAGAATAGTAGAGTATCTGGGCATTAGTGATGCCAATATGGAAGAAGGTTCATTTAGGGGTGATGTTAATATTTCAGTAAAGAAAAAAACTGATGAAAAGCTTGGTATTAAAGTTGAGCTCAAAAATATAAATTCATTCAAATACATGGGACAAGCAATAGATTATGAAATAGAAAGACAAATTGCCCTTTTAGAATCTGGCCAAAAAATAAAACAGGAAACAAGATCATGGGATTCGAAATTACACAAAACAATTTTTATGAGATCAAAAGGCGAAGCCCAAGATTATAGATATTTTATAGAACCAGATCTTCCAATATTGCAAATTAATGAAGAATGGATTAATCGAATAAAAAAAGAAATACCAGAACTTGCACATGAAAAATTAATCAGATTTCAACAAGAATATAATATTGCAAATTATGAAGCAGATATATTAGTATCTGATATTAATCTTGCAAATTTTTTTGAAGAGACAACAAAATTTTGTAAAAATCCAAAACTAGCCTGTAATTGGATTTTACGTGATGTATTAGGTTTTTTAAAAGAAAAAAAATTAGATTTAAAATCATCTAAAATAACACCAAATTTATTAGCTGAACTTTTGATAGAGCTAGATAAAGAAACAATAAATAGCAAAGTTGCACAAGAAATTTTTTTAGAAATGGCCGAATATGGCAAATCACCTATACATATAATAAAAGAAAAAGATTTATCACAAATAGGTTCGATAGACGATTTAGAGAAAATAGCGTTAGAAGTTATAAATACAAATCAAGAACAAGTAAAAGAATATTTATCAGGCAAAGATCGATTATTTGGTTTTTTTGTAGGCCAAATAATGAAAGCAACTAATGGCAAAGCAAATCCTAAAATATTACAAGATTTATTAAAAAAACATTTAAAATAATTTTGTAAAATAATTTTGTAAAATAATTTTGTAAAACTTATTTTTCATACAATAAGTTTTTGGGATCGGTTTTATTTTTACAGTATTTTTCAATAATATTAAAAGCTTCTTTTACACTATCTGTAACTGAAATAATATCTAAATGCTTTTCTTGTATGAAATTTTGCTTTAAAGCCGTTCCTTCTAGCCAATCAATTATAGGCCCCCAATAAGATTTATTAATTAAAATTATGGGCATCTGTGGCATTCTAGAGCACTGTTCCAAAGTAATAATTTCAAACAATTCATCCATAGTTCCAAAACCACCAGGAAAAATTATAAACCCTATAGAATATCTAACCAAAAGAAGTTTTCTAGAAAAAAAATGTCTCATAAAAAGTTTTTCATGCAAATATGGATTTAAATTTTCATGACTGAAACAAGTTAAAGTAATCCCTAGAGAAGTCATTTTTTTATAATCACCGCCATTTAAAAAACCCATTTCTTTAGCTGCTTCATAAGACCCTTTGTTCGCTGCACGCATAATTCCATAACCACCTCCAGTAATTACAGAATAACCATTCAAAGTTAATTTTTTTGCCAAATCATATGCTTTATTAGAATCATCACTTTCAACTTTTGCACCATTCCCCCCAAAAATTGTTATTGCAGGTTGTGGTAATTTTGTAAGCTTCCACATGCCCCATAAAACTCTAGCACTAGTTAAAGACCAACTTTTTAAAAATTTTAAATATTCTTTTATTCTTTTGATAAGCATATTTTTGTCTTTCTATAATTTTTTATAAAAATTTTTTTGCCAATTCAACATCAGCATCATCAAAAATTATACTTGCTAGCGCATTGCAAAATTTTATAGCATCCTCAACTTTATTTTGGTAAATATTTCTTCCTATCGCACAACCACTTACATCTCCAATTTTAATTTGATAATAAATTTTTTCTAAAAATTTTTCTTTATTTTCTTCTTTTTTTCCGCCAGAACATAACACTTTAGTTTTACCTGCAGCTCCAGATACTATCTTTAAAAGATTAGAACTCTCTATAATATTTTTTGCTTGCGGAACATTTACTTTTACAAAATCTGCTCCCAGACAAGCTCCAACTCCAGCAGCTCCTGAAATTAAATCTACATCAAGTTCATTTTTAATAGAAATACCTCTTGGATACATCCACAAAATTGCAATTAAACCATTTTGGTGTGCTTTAAAAACGGCTTGCGCAGCCTGTTGCAGCATTTTAGCTTCATATTTACTACCAAGATATACCGTGTATCCAATTCCAATTATTGGCAGTCCTGTAGACTTTTTAAATTCAATAACTTCTTCTACTGTATTTAATAAAAGACTAATTGGATCAGAAATTTTTGTAGGTATCAAATCTGTTTTAGAATTAAGCTTTACTATATAATTTATATTTTCAAAATCTCTTGCATAAAGATCTATTAACCCTAACTGGGTTGCAAATGCACTAATTTTAGATTGACTGGCAATATCGAAAAAATGCTTTGGATCTAAACACTCTTCAGGAATATCTTGTCCGTAAAAATCTTTATTTAAATGTTCTATTTTCTGATCTCCGGCAAAAAGAAAAAATTTATCTAATGTTTTTAAATTATTCACTATCTTCTCCTCTATATATTTAATAATAATTTTATCAAAAAGATAGTAACTCTTATTATCCACAAAATAAAGAAAAAAATTCTTATAAAGCAGAATTAAATTCTTTTTTTCTTCATTTTTTCTTGACAGGGAAAAAACAGATTGCTAGTATCTTGCTTAATCGAGTAAAACTAAATTTTTGATAGAAATTTTTTTTAAAAATTTAAAGAGTCCCTAAATGAACAATACAAAAAGTATTGTTCGCCCCCCCAACCCTCCAGCTTGTCCTAAGTTGGAGGGAATTTTTTTATTACTCAAAAGCAATTTGACTTATAGGTCCCTCTACCGTTTTTTTATCAAATAAGAAAACAATTTTTATGACATAGCAATTTTTATATTTTATTTCTTCTTTGTTTTTTTTGATTAAAACAGATTTATCTAAATAATTATAATTATTTACAGGTTTTTTATTTATAGGTTTTTTAGGAATAATAGAAGCTCTTGAAAGCTTATAAATATTAAAACCTATAAATTTGTATCCATTTTTCTCTAGTGTATTTAAAATATCTTTATCAAAATTGGTTTTCCAAAAAATATTATTACCTGTTTTATCTTTTTTTATTCTTATTTGCTTAACGTATGGTAAAGAAAGCTTATTAGGCTTAATAGAAATTTCTTTTTGGGGAAAATAAAAAATGTCTTTTTGTTTTCTTGCACAAGAAATAAAAAAAAACAAAAAGACAAAAATTAAAAATATTTTTTTCACGATATAAACTTGAATTCTTTAACGGCTTCTCTTAAATGCGAAATAGATTTTTCATCAAGATCTTTACTTTGCAAAATAGTTTCATAAACATGAAACATTGTTCCTCTTACAAAACTTGCAAATTGAACAGCAAAATCTTTCACCTTATTTAAATCTAGTTCATCTAAATAATTTTCTTTTAATAAAAATAAAAATATAACCTGATCAACAAATGAATAAGTCTGAGAATCTGCTTGTTTTAAAATTTCAATTGCTCTTCTTCCTCTATCTAATGCCAGCTGGCTTGATTTATCAAGCTCTGATCCAAATTGAGCAAATGCCAATAGTTCATTATATTGAGCCAATTCTAACTTTAATGCACCCGCTACTTTTTTCATAGCCTTAGTTTGCGCTGCACCTCCTACACGCGATACAGATAAGCCTATATTCACCGCCGGTCTTATCCCATTATTAAAAAGATTTGTATCAAGAATAATTTGACCATCTGTTATAGAAATTAAATTTGTAGGAATATACGCAGAAATATCATCTCCTTGGGTTTGCGCTACAGGTAAAGCCGTTAATGATCCACCGCCTAACTCTGAAGAAAGTTTACATGCCCGTTCTAATAAACGAGAATGTATATAAAAAATATCACCAGGATAAGCCTCACGTCCAGGAGGTCTTCTTAAAAGCAAAGATAATTCTCTATATGCAATTGCGTGCTTAGAAAGATCATCATAAATTATCAAAACATCTTTGCCTTGATTCATAAAATATTCAGCAATTGAACAGCCCGAATAAGGAGCCAGAAATTGATTTAAAGCTGTCTCTTTTGCATCAGCATCAATAATAATTGTGTAATCCAATGCCCCTCTTTTTTCTAATTTATATACTATTTTTGCAGTGTCTGCTTTTTTGTGTCCAATGGAAACATAAACGCAAATTACATTTTTATCTTTTTGATGACATATAGTATCTAAAACAATAGAAGTTTTACCTGTGCTTCTATTTCCAATTATTAATTCTCTTTGCCCTTTTCCAATTGGAAATAGAGAATCTATAACAGTAATCCCTGTCTCCAAAGATTGATTTATTGGGGTTCGCGAAACAATTCCAGGAGCCAATTTCTCTACCGAAAATTTTTCTTCAGTCTGAATTGGGCCTAACGCATCAAGGGGCTTTCCTATTGCACTAATAACTCTTCCCAGCAATTTATTTCCAACTGAAATACGAAAAACGTCACCTGTTCTTTTTGCAACCTCTTGCTCTACAACACCTATAATTGTATCAAGCAAAACAACAGAAACATAATCTTCATCTAAGTCTAAAATAATTCCTTTTGCACCTTTTTCAAATTCAATTAATTCACCATAAACAGCATTTTTTAAACCGTAAATTTTACAAATAGAGTCGCCAACTTTTACAACAATACCAATTTCGTCTAATTTTTCCTGAGGTTGAGAACTCAATGCTCTTTCAAGCAAGTTAATAATATCTGTTTCTCTCTCTAACATAATTTGCCTGCCTAAATAGATTTAATTACAAATCCAGTATAAACTTTTTTACATCCTGCAATTGTTTAGATATAGATCTTTCCCATAAAAATTTATAACTCTTAATCCTAAAACCACAAATCAAATTTTTATCAATTAAAAATTTTGCTTCAACAGTGGCTTTCGTTTCTTTTTTTATAAATTCTAAAATTTTATTTTTTTCGGACTCAGTAATTTCATGAGAAGATGTCACAGTAAACATTTCTATATTTTTTATTATCTTATAGCAACTATCTATCTGTTTTAAAATTTTATCTAAAATATCTATTCTTCCATGATCCAATACAACAAACATCAATTTTTTTAAAGATTTATTTAAATTAAGCTCTTGAGCAACACGATTTAAAGCTTTCTGTTTTATTAGATAGGAAATACTTGGGATACTTAAATAAACGTAAAACTGCCTGTTTTCCATTAAAAAATTTGCTAATTTTGAAATTGTTAATACATCATTCTCTGTCAATTCATTTATGTACAAATTCAAAAATGCTGTCGCATACCTTTTTGCAATAATACTAGCTTCTACTTGCATTTTCAGGCTCAATTTTTATTATAAGTGTTTTCAATAAATTTAAACCTTTCTGATCCGAATACAATTCTTTAAGCCTTTTTCTTGCCTTACATATAGCTTGCGGAATTACGGCTTGTTCAGTTTTTAATAAATCCAAGTTATGCATTTGTATTTTTCTTTTCTCTTTAATTTTATTATAAAGAAGTTTATATTCTTCTTCTTTTTTCTTATTTTCTAAACATGAGTTCGTATGCCAAATATGAACTTTTTTATCAAGCTCAATAAAAATTTCTTTTTGATCTTCTATTTCTTTTTTTAAGGTCTGATGTGTAGAATTAAGCAAATTATTTTTTTCTTTTAATTCTCTTCTGCATTGCTTTATTTCAGAAATTTGTTGATACAAAATTGGTAAAAGAATATCCCTTATTAATTTATATAAAGACAAAGTAAAAAGAAAAAAAATAAATAATCTAAAAAAAATATCCCCTAAATTAGTCAACATGAGGAACCTTTTCTAAAAGCATATTTTTGACAATTTGAGCAAGTTTATTTGCCTCATTTTCATCAATTTTTTTTAATTGAAAATTAGTTGGAATTGTCTCTATTACCGGAACAGTAAATTTATATTTTTGAAAAATTTTTTCTTTAAAAAAAGAAAAATTTCTAATTTTATTCTTCTCAATTTTTAATAAAACATTTTCTTTTTTTTCTATTTTATTTTTTAAAATTAAATCTTTTTGTTGTTTTTGTTCTAAAAATAATAAAACAGGCTTAAACATAAACCTGTTCAAAAACCAATAGGTTATCCAAAAATTTATAATCTGTAAGAGAAGAGTTAAGTTAAACATTACTCAACTTTTTTTTTATCTTGCAACAACAAACATTAAAACTAGTGCAACTAACAATGCATAAATAGCTGAAGATTCAGCAAAAGTTAAAGCCACTGCCATTGTTCTTGTAATAAGCCCTGCGCTTTCAGGTTTTTTTCCTATACTTTCACAGGCTTTTCCCCCAATAAAACCTTGTCCTAATGAAGGGCCTAAAGATCCAATCCCCATACAAAGACCAGCAGCTATACAAGCTGCAACTTTAACCCAATTAACAGTTTCAATAATTTCGGCGGACATTTTAAATCCCTTTCAAAATGATTATTTTTTACTATAATTAGTATTAAAACTATTAAAATGAATTGTCAAATGTAACCTAATATTTATAATATAAAATTTTAAATTATATAAATATAAATCGTAAAAATATTGTATAAAAACTTATAAAATTGACTTTTATTCCAATTACCTTTAAAAATTATATTTTAAAATTATTCTCAACTTTCAAAAAATTAAAACTAACTTTTTAGGTTTAATTAAAAAATTAAAAATAGATTATAAATAAAATAGAAAGCTTTTATGATAAAAACTAAAAAAAAACTTTTCCTGTCTTTTATTTTTATAATTTTTATATCTACCGTTTGTATTTTTTCTCAAGATAATTTTGATAACAATAATAGTAATAATAATATAGAAGATATAAATCTTGATCTTGAAAATATAGACATAAATTTAGATGAAATAAAAAACCTTAATGATCAAATAAGTATTCAAACAAAAGCAAATCCAAATATATTAGTTAATCTTATAGATGTAGTAGCAAATATTCAAACACCACTTTGGAGTAATACTAAACCACCTAAGGGTCGAGATGCTTTGTATTTGATTCCAGTAAAACTTACAGCAATCGAATATGGCGGTATTTTATTAAATCTGTTTTTTAACAATACAAATAAGATGGATTTTTCTATAGATGAAGCTTTAAAATTAACAGATAATCAAGCAGCAATAGATGCTCTTGAAAAAGTTATTTCAGATTTAATGCAAGAAAATATGACATCTGGTGAAGTTTCAAGTGTAATACCATTATTTAAAAAAATATCAATTCAAGAAAGAAAAGCGGGAGCTTTGCTGCAAGCCGGATTTATTACGGGTCCATTTACCTTTCAATTAAATACTTCTTTTCAAGTTGCAGAAAGAAATTTTTGGTTAAGTTTTAAAGATCAAGAACAACTTGCAAATATGTTTCAAGGTGATGGCACAACTTTTAATATTGATGAAGCTTATATTTTAAAATATGGCATGGGAGATACGCGATTAAAAGCAGGCTTAAATACTCTTAATATGAGTAGTTTTAAATTAGATTTAGGTCTTGAAGGTATACTTCCTACAAGTTTAATATCAAACGTACCTCATTTAAAAGGATATAATATAAATCTTGAAAATTTTGAAAATACATTTCCAGATGTATTAAGAAGTGTTAGAGATAATTTATTGTATCCAAGACTTGGTAATGGAGGCCATTTTGGATTAGGATGTTATACAGAAGGTAAATTAGATTTGTTTCATAGTTTAATACAAGTATGGTTAAGGGCTTCTTTTGATAATTTATTTGCGGCCAAAGAAGATCGCTTAATTGCATCAAAACAAACATTAACTACACCTATTGCAATAACAGACTTATTAGATGAAAAAACCATGACAAAATTTTTAAAAGAATTTGTTTTTCCACCTGCATATAAAGTAACAGTAAAACCTGGTGGAATTTTTAGTTTTATATTGGCGCCAACTGTTAATATTAGTAAACATTGGAATATAGGCTTTGGTTATGATTACTATTCACAACAACAAGAATATTTTGAATCTGTTACAGATACAACCGCAAAAGATGATGACCCTGACATACAAGCAAGTTCTCTACGCATAGAAGATGCAGAACAACCATTTTCTTCTCAACATAAAATTTTCTTAGAAGCAAATTATATTAAAAAATATAAAAAAACTGATTTTAATTTTGGATTCGGAGGTGATTATACTATAGCAAGTCATAATATGGGACAAGATTGGACATTATTCTTAAGATTTGGGACATCTTTTTAAAAATTTTTTAAGCAATTTTATTTTAAACAACAAATATATTTTTTTATGTATCTTTTATTAAAGAAGGAAATTATATGAAAAAAACTTTTTTATTATTTTTAATTTTGTCTATTTTTACAAATGCAAGTACCGTAAATACAACAAGTATTGATAACAACAAGGCTGTAAAAGAATCAGCTAATTTATCAAGTATAAAAAAAGATGTGAGCACAAATACAACAAATCCTGATAGTAACAAAGCAGCAAAAGAACTCGCTGACTTATTAAGTATAAAAAAAGAGTGGATTGGTCTTGCTAAAAGCATTCAAACTATAGCTAAAAATTTAGATTTATTATTAACAAAAATAAAAAATAACAAAGATAAAGAAAAAGAAGCTCAATTATTAAAACTAGTTTCTGAAAATGTTAATAAAATTATTGAAAAAATTAGTGGTCTAGAAAAAATAACAACTTTTTCTAAAGAAGAACTCATAGAAAAAAGTAAATTAACTTTATTGCTCCCAGTAAGTCAATTTTTAAAACCATTATATGAATTCCAATCAGTAGTAAAAAAACAAGCTGAAGATATATTGCTTAGTAATAATGATATAAAAAATTTAGCGGAAAAAACTCAAAAAAAACCATTGCTTTTTCAGTTTTTGGATTCAAAAAATCCCGATACTTTTTTTTATGAAAAATTAACAAACGAAGAATTAA
>JAIPGX010000040.1 GCA_021735465.1 Candidatus Babeliales bacterium
CTGGATCTACAAATAGAATAGTAGAAATTTCTTTTTTTGCTAAGCCAAAATCTTTTAATTTATAAGCAGATACAGCTAAAAAATAATGGGCATCAAGATAATTGGGCGAAAAATTAATAGCATCGATATAGCAGTTTTTTGCTTGCTCAAAATTTTGATTAGACAAATGTAAAAGCCCCATATTAACTAAGGCGACTTCTGGGGTTTGATAATCTTTATCGTCTTTTAAGTTTTGCCAAATATCAAGTGCATGATTTAAATTTTCGTTATTACTGTTTTTTATACCCGCCTGAGCAAGCAAGCAGGCCTTGTTATTTAAAATTTCTGTAGATAATTTGGGTTCCGGTTTTAATTCTAAAGCTTGATCAAACGTTTCTAGCCCTTCTTCTATTTTATTGATTTTAAAAAGTAAAGTTGCTTTAAATGCTAAATACTCAGGGTTGAATTTTTGATCTATTGCTTTATCTATAAATTCTAATGATTTTTTATAATTTTGGTCTTTGGGGTCATCACCCAATTCTAAAATACTTAACTTGTAATAATTTTGAGCAAGTTTTGTATTGTTTTTTTTGCTGCATGAAAGGCAAAACAAACTGTAAAGAAATATAAAAATAAAAAAAATTAATTTTGTATTCAAGAAAGTTTCCCTTTAAGATAAATTATAATTAAACTTTGTTATATTATAAAAAACGGTCATAAATTAAATTAGTAAAACAGGGTATTAAATTGCAACTGATTTGGGAAGAATTTTTAAAAATCATAAAAGAAGAAGCTGGGACGCAAGTTTTAGAGACTTGGTTTAAAATTTTGACTTTAAAAGTGTTAGATGCACAAAATAAAACAATAATTTTACAGGCTCCGAATAAGTTTGTTTGTGATTGGATTCAAAATCATTATATTAATCTTATAAGAACACACTTAAAACGATTATTAAATGTTCAAGAAATAAAGATTATTATTTCTTGTGAAAAAAATGAAGAAATCGATAAACAGTTGAATTTTTATAATAAAAACACTGTGGCCAGAAATATAATTCCGGCATCAAGTTTAAGGCAAAATTCAAATTTTAAAGAAAATATTTTTACTAAAAATAATTCTATAATATTACGAAAAAATTCTTATATTTCTCATACAAATAGTAGAACATTTAAAAAAAGAGAAGTTCAAAATTTTAATGCGGCTTATACATTTGATTCTTTTATTGTTGGACCTAATAACTCTTTGGCTCATGCTGCAGCGTGGGCGATATGTCAAAATTTAGGTAATGTTTATAACCCTCTTTTAATATACGGGGGGACTGGTCTTGGTAAAACACATCTTATGCATGCAATTTGCAATGAAATTAAAAAAAATAATCCTAACTATGTCGTTAATTACCAAACAACAGATAGGTTTACAACCGAATTTATTAATTCTATTAGATATGATAAAACTAATCTTTTTAAAGAAAAATATACAAAATTAGATCTTTTATTATTAGATGATGTTCAATTTTTATCAAATAAAGAACAAACACAAGAAATTTTTTTTCATATATTTAATCTTCTTCATGAGCGAAAAAAACAAATAATACTTTCAAGCGACACATTTCCTAGTGAAATAGGTGGACTGCAAAATAGATTGAAATCTCGTCTTGAATGGGGACTTATTGCGGATATTCAAACTCCGGATCTTGAAACTAAAATAGCAATTTTACAAAGAAAAGCTGAGTTACATTCTATTTATTTATCTCAGGATGTTGCAAATTTTATTGCTCAAAAAATTACTTCTAATATAAGGGAGTTGGAGGGTGCTCTTATAAGGGTTGGAGCCTTTGCAACTTTAACCAATAAAAAAATAACCCTTGAAATTGCCCAAAAAATACTTCTGAATCTTGAGCAAGGTAAAAAAGAAGGGGTTATGCTGGATAAAATTTTAAAAATAATTTCAAAAAATTATAAAATTTCTATTAATGATCTAAAATCAAAAAAAAGGAATCAGGATATTGCTAATGTAAGACAAATAACTTTTTATATGATGAAAAAATTATCTTACTGTTCCTTGCAGTCAATTGGGGAGTTTGTTGGAAATAGAGATCATTCTACCGTTTTGCATTCGATATCAAAAGTAGAAAATACACTTAAAAATGATTCCGCGGTGGCACAAAAATTAAAAGATCTTGAACAAAGAATACTTACAAGCTAACTTAGAGTATAAGTAAGGGGAAATTATGAATTTTAAAAAAATATTTTTTATACTAAATTTAACTTTTATTATTTTAATTCAGATATTTTTTGTCGGGTGTATTAAAGATTCTAAATTTGATTCATGTCAAAATAACAAGCGTATAAAGTTAACTGAAGAAGATGTTTTGGATTTTGCAGTAAAAAATAAAACAGGCGGGACAATTTTTGTTACATGTTTTTATTATATCCAAACAGAGCCATTTACAAGATGGAGATGGGATAAATCAAAAGTATATAAAATTGAACAAGGTCAAAAAGCTATTATTGATCTTGATGTTATTCCAGATGTTTTAATTCGTAGAAATGTTTATGGATATTTGGCGGTTTTTGCATCAGAAAAAAAAGCGCAAGAAAGTATTTTTGAAACTTTAGATGAAAGACATCTTTTAGATCTTGACTTGTTATACAAATTAAAAAATAAAAAAATTGCCGTAAAAATAGAAAAATATGGATATAAAGATTATTTATTAGACTATGATGTGGAATATTTATTACCAGAAGAAAAAGATACTTTAATAAAAAGTGAAGTTGATTTTTTGGTGAAAAATAATACTGGAAAGCCTGTTTTGGTAACATGTTTTGTATATCAAAAAAAGGAGAATAGACCAATTTGGCAATATTCAAAGACTCCTGTTATAAAGTTGGAAAATAATCAATTGGGAATTGTTGATGTTGATACCATTGTTCAAAGAGTTTATAAAGAAGAAGATATAGAAAACATTTTTGCATATTTGGCTGTTTTTGATGAAAATGAAAAAGAAGACGCGCAGGATAGTACTTATGAATTATTAAAAGAGTATAAAAAGTTATACGTAGGACCGTTAATATTATTAAAAGATAAAAAAATAGTTTTAGAAATAGAAAAATATGGCATAGCCGGAGATTTTATTGATTATAGAAAAGTAGATATAAAAAAAGCACAAACAAAACAATTGAAAATAAAAAAATGAACGAAATATATCACAAATCCGTATTAGTAAAAGAAGTTATTGAAAATTTAAATATTGAAGAAAATAAGACTTATTTGGATGTAACTTTTGGTGGAGGTGGACATACAAGAGCTATTTTGGAACAAAACCCAACCTGCAAAGTTATTGCTGTAGATTGGGATAAGATGGCAGTAAAAATTAATGGTCCAAAATTAAAGGAAGAGTATGGTGATAGAGTAAAAATTTTGTGGGGTAATTTTGCATTAATAGATAGATTGTTAAAAAAAGAGGAAATCGAATATGTAGATGGAATTTTGGCTGATTTTGGAACGTCTCAATATCAGATTAAAAAAAAAGAAGGTTTTTCTTTTAATATTGATTCTCCACTAGATATGAGGATGTCTCAATCTCATCAATATATAAAGGCAAGCGATGTTCTCAATAGATTTACGCAAAAAGAATTGAGTGATATTTTTTTTAATTACGGTCAAGAATATAAATCAAGAAAAATTGCCCAAGCAATTATTGAATATAGAAAAAAAAGAAAATTTGTGACAAGTAGGCAGCTAGCAGAATTAATAGAAAATATTACTCCTGGTTTTAGAAGACTTAGAATACACCCGGCAACAAAAGTTTTTCAGGCTTTAAGAATTTTTATTAATAAAGAGTTGGAAAATATAGAGATTTTTTTATCTAAATCTATAAATTTTTTAAATAAAAATGGTCGAATTGCTTGTATAAGTTTTCATTCACTTGAAGATAGAATTGTTAAAAGTTTTTTTAAACAAAATGAAGATAAATTAAAAATAATTACAAAAAAACCGATAACGGCAAACCCTCAAGAAATAGGGCAAAATCTATCTTCTAGATCAGCAAAATTAAGAGTAGCTGAAAAAAAATAAAATTTTTATCGTAATATTATTGACAAACTTACATATACTAATTAAATTAATGGCATCTGATGGTTATTTTGAAATTAAGCTAAGGAAAGTTTAGACATGGAAATCACAGAAGTAAAAGTGTATTTGGCAAATGAAGGTAAATTAAAAGGTTACGCAACTATGGTTTTTGACAATTGCTTTATTGTCAGAGATATGAAAATAATAAAGAGCGATAATAAAGGCTTATTTGTTTCTATGCCTTCAAGGAGAAAAAAAGATGGCTCTTTTAAAGACATAGTTCATCCTTTAAACTCTGAAACCAGAAAAATGATAGAGGAAAGGATAGTAGAAGAATATAAAAAGGCTGTAAGTATTGATTAAATTTTTAAAAAATTAATGTTTTTTTTAAAAAATTTACTTGTGTTTTTTAATCGGTACTATATTATATGTAGATGATTTTTATTATATATAGGTAATTTTTGGGTGATGGGGTGTCGCCAAGTGGTAAGGCAGCGGTTTTTGGTACCGCCATACGGAGGTTCGAATCCTTCCACCCCAGCCATATTTTTTCAACAGGATAAATTTCGTGAATATAATCGAAAAAAATAAAAACGACTTTTCAAAAAGTTTTGAAAAGTCGTTTTTTAGTTTGGATGAGACTTATGTTCATCCAACTTCTATCGTTGGCCCGGATGTTTTTTTAGAAAAAAATGTAAAAATTGGTCCTTTTTGTGTTTTACAAGGTAAAATTACAATAAAATCTGGGACAAGAATTTATTCAAGTGTTTCTATTGGGGCTCCTGCTCAAAATTTAGATACAAATGAAAGTTTGGGGCAGATAGAAATTGGTAATAATTGTCAAATTAGAGAATTTGTAACAATTGGTGCTTCAAAATATGAAAATGGCCTGACAAGGATCGGAAATAATTGTTATATCATGAGCTATTCGCATATTGCTCATGATGTTATTCTTGAAGATAACGTTGTTTTGATAAATAATGTAAATTTGGGCGGGCATGTTTATGTTGAAAAAAATGCTTTTTTGATGGCAAATTGTGCTGCACACCAATTTTGTAAGATAGGTCAGTTTGTAGCTCTTACGCCTTATAGTGCGATTAGGCAGGATTTGCCGCCATTTTGTATGTTTACAGGCCTTCCTGCTCAGTATGCTGGTTTAAACGTTGTGGCTTTAAAGCGTGCAGGGTTAACTTCACAAAATATTAATGCCGTAAAACACATTGCAAAATTATTTTATCAAGATAAATTTTTGATAAAACAAATCAAAGAAATTATACAAAAAGAATCGGATCAATATTGGGTTACAGACCCATATGTAAAGATATTTATAGATTTTATTGAAAATAGTTCTCGGGGCGTCAGTAAAAGATCTGAAATTTAAAAATATTTAATTTTAAAGGGAAAAAATGCTTAAAATTGGTGTAATTGGTTTGGGACATATGGGCGGTTATCACGCTTCAAATTGTAAACTTATTCCTAATGTTCAACTTGTCGGTATTGCTGACCCCAAAAAAGAGAATTGGGAAAAAATAAAAATAGAAAATATAATTAAAACAGAAAATTATAAAGATTTATTCAATTTGGTTGATGCATTTATTATAGCTGTTCCTACTGATTTGCATTATCAAATTGCAAAAGATTGTCTTGAGAATAAAAAACATATTTTGGTGGAAAAGCCAATTACAAAAAATTTAGTAGAGGCTAGAGAATTATTTGAAATTGCTCAAAAAAATAATTTGGCTTTGCATATTGGCCATGTTGAAAGATTTAATGGAGCTGTTCAAGAGTTAAAAAAAATTATTCAAGATCCGTATTTAATTGAATGCCATAGAATGGGGCCTTTTATTCCTCGAGTTCAAAGTGATAGCGTAGTTATGGATCTCATGATTCACGATATAGATATTTTATTAAATTTGGTTGATTCTCCGGTAAAAAATTTTAGTGTTATTGGCAACAGGATAAACACGAATTTGAGTGATATTGCAACTGTTCTTATAACATTTCAAAACGGTGTTTTAGCTAAAATTGTTTCTAGTAGAGTTTCTCAAACTAAACAAAGAACCATGTGTATACATCAGAAAAATTCTTTTATAAAATTGGATTTTACAACTCAAGATATATCTATACAAAAATCTGCAAGTGATAGTGTTAAAATTGGCGTAGATCAACTGAGATATAAACAAGAAAGTACTATCGAGCGATTATTTGTTTATAAAGATAATCCATTAAAACTTGAAATAGAAAATTTTGTGAATACTATAAAGTCAGGAATGAATCTATCTGATGCACAACAAGATTTGTCTGCGTTATCTCTTACTTTAAAAATAGAAGAAGTTTTGGAGGCACAATTAAATGATCGCTGTTATAGCGGGCACTGGCAATTTACCCAAGCAAGCTTGTAAAAATTTAATTGAAAAAAATAAAGATTTTTTTGTAATAAGTTTATTTCCTCAGGATAATTTTGAACAAATTAAAGAAACAATTCAAATTTATGCCCAAATTTATGCACAAGAATTTTTTAAGCTTGGAAAAATTAAAGATTTATTAAAAACTAATAATGCAACACATGTATTATTCATAGGCAAAGTAGATAAAAACAATTTGTTAAAAAAATTGAAATTTGATTGGCTTAGTTTAAAACTTCTTGCGACTCTTGCTAGTCGGAGTGATAAAACTATAATGGAGGGTTTAATTAGCTATTTAAAAAAAGAGAATATAGAAGTTTTAAAACAAAGTGATATTATGCAGTCTTTATTTATAAAGCCAGGTGTTTTGGTTGGTGAAATAACAAAAGAATTGCAAGAAAATATAGATTTTGGCATGCAAGTTGCTGCTAATATTTCTTTTTGTGATATTGGACAAACTATTTTGGTTAAAGATAAAATGGTTATTGCAGTTGAGGCTATAGAGGGTACAGATAAATGCATTCAACGTGGTATAGAGCTTGCAAAAAGTGATCTTATAATTTGTAAAACTGCTCACAAAAATCAAAACAAAAAATATGATCTTCCAACTTTGGGGCCCCAAACTTTAGAAAATATAAAATTTGGACAAGTTAAGGCAATTGCCTGGCATGCTGATCAGGCTTTTATTACCGATCAAGAAATTTTTGTTAAAAGAGCCAAAGAGTTGGGCATAGGTCTTGTTGCTTTATAAATTCTTTTATATGATCTTGATCAAGATTTTTTCCATAAGAAAAAAACCAGTCTTGTATTTCTAATATTTTATCTGTATTTATGCCTGAAAAGTATGTCTCAATAATAAAAATTGATAGCTCAGTTCTAATATCAATAGTATTTGATAGTGACCCAGTTTTATTTAAATTTTTCACTATATCTAGAGTGCTTGACATAATTTTGTAATTTTTTTCTATAACAAATATAATATCTTGGATTATATTTTCTCTATTAAACAATAAAAAGAGATTTCTTTGTAAAATCTTTGATTCTGAAAACAAATAATTAAATTTATTTATTTCAAAAGAATTTAAATATTCATCTGGTGTATTGCCATAAGAATCTAGAATAATGCTTATTTGAATTGCATATCGCATGATGTCTTTTCTTATTTGACTTGTTATTATCATATTTTGTTGAATATTTTTTTGTAATTCAATTATGTTTTCTAACAGTTTAAAAAGTTTAAATATATATGTAACATGTATTATAGGAAGATTGTTAGATTTCTTTTTTAAGTAAAGTTCAATTATGTTTTGATAAAAAATAACTTTTTTTTTAAGATTCTTGATAGTTTTTTCTATGAATTCATCTTTACATGTTTCAAATTTTTTTTTATAACATCTTCTGCGCTGCAGGCAATTTTCTTTTTCATACTCAAATTTATTGAGATAATTTTGAATAATTTCGTTGTACTTTTGCTCAATAATTTTAATCTCATTATTTTTAAAAACCCGTAAAAATGGTTCATAAAAATCTTCAGCATTGAAATCTATAGTAAGATTTATAAAATGGGTCAATAAAATTTGGGTTTTTAGATTATCTAATATATCAAGAAAAGCGTGCTTTTCTTGACTTTGTAGACATTGTTTCTGTATGCAAAATATTGTAAAGTTTTGGGAAAAAATAAATAAAATTAAAAAAATAATTTTTTTAAATATCATAAAAATCTCAAATTTTATATATAAATTTATATTATCTTGAATATTTATTAGTACTTCTTTTATTCTTAGTTTATAAATAAATTAATTTTTTTAGGGGGAAAAGGGATGTCTAAAAAACTTTTAAAAAAAAATTTTATTGGTTATTGTGCTTTATTTTTGATTTTTTCAAATTCTTTTAAACTCTTGAATTCCCATCAAGGTTATCCGGAACCTTTATTCAAAGTATCAGAAAATTTACTACAAAAAAAGAAAAAGTCTATAAAAATGGATAAAAGTAAAACAAGTAATAAGATTTTAAAAGAAATTAAAGAAAATGGTGATAAAAGCAGGGTTTTTATAATTGATAATTTTATTCAATTCTTAACAATTTCTGCAAAATTTCCAAAAAAATCTATGGTTATTAAAATTTATGACTCAAGATATGACTCAAGAAAAGATACTCAAAATATTTTTCAAGAATTAGCAGATAAATTTAATGAAAATGCCGTTTTTTTGTCTTTAGATGCTGAAAAGAATCCAAAATTATTGAATTTTTTAATGAATATTATTTTGGCAGAAAATCAAATTATACCAATAAATGGTTCAATAGACTTGCCTATATTTCTATTTTGTGCAAGCCAAAGCGTAAGTTTTGTGGGTTTAAATTTAGCTTTTAAACCCAATAGCATACGTATTTTAATCAAACCAGGCCAAATAGATCAAAATATTTTATCTAAAAATATAGAAAAGCTTTTAAAAAAATAAAAACCAGCTAAAACTTTACAAATATAAATTATTTTGTATATTTATAATCCGCAATTTAGTTTTGCGTATTTTGATATAATTTAATTTTATCACATTATAAACATTTTAGTCGGAGGTTATTTTTTATGAAAAATTTAAACAAAGTATTTTTAGCGATAATTTTAGGGTTTTTCACTGTTTCAGGTAATGTTTTGGCCATGGAGGACCAAGTTTTACCTAACGGACAAGATCAATCTATAAAGGTTGTTGACGTTGATCTTTCTGAAGCTTTGGGTCATGTGGGTGTTTCCTCCCCTGCTAATACAACAATGATCATATCGCCTAGTTCAGATTTAAATGCCGAAAAACAAAGGCATTTAGATGTATTGGTGAATTTGGCTAAAAGAATAGCAGAATTAAAAAAAATGCAAAAAGAAGATAATCTATCTGATAAATTGCGTATTTTAGATCCGAACTTGGCTGTAATGGAGTTTATTCCAGGCAGTACAGATAGGTTGGTTGCTGGAGATGATGAGGCTTTTATTAATAGAACGGCATGGTTTTTGCAAAGGCTTTTATAGTTAAACAGGGACCACTTCAACCTGTAGACCCTAGCTATCACGAATTTAGCCGTGATCCACAAAATATTCCTTTGGATAGATGGGTGAGAATGTTAGTACGGGCGGGAAGTCTGCCTAAAAGTGTCGTATTGCATGCTCTTGCATATCTAAAAACAATTAAAGTAAATTATCCCGATTTGGTTATAAGTCAGATTAATATTCATAGACTTTTTTTAGTTTCTACCATAATTGCA
>JAIPGX010000041.1 GCA_021735465.1 Candidatus Babeliales bacterium
TACAAACTTTAAACAAACACTCCTATCAGTCCAATCAGATTTGGCAGAACAAGTGCTAAAAGATCCGTACAACTTCTCCTTTCTTGCGTTGGATAAAAAACACCGAGAAAGAGAACTTGAGCAGGGGCTCATTGACCACATACAAAAATTTTTAATAGAGCTTGGCGAGGGGTTTGCTTTTATTGGAAGGCAATATTGCATTAAAGTCGATGGCGATGACAATTTCATTGACCTATTGTTTTACCACCTAAAATTACGTTGTTATTTTGTTGTTGAGCTTAAAGCTACCGCCTTTGATCCAAGAGATGCAGGACAAATGAATTTTTATTTATCTGCAGTCGACTCGCTTCTAAAGCACCCAACTGATAATCCATCAATAGGCATTTTGCTCTGTAAAACAAAAAGTAAAGTAAAAGCCGAATATGCACTACGAGACATCAACAAACCGATTGGCGTCGCAAGCTATGAAACAAAGCTCGTTGAGAGTCTACCAAAAAATCTCAAGGGAAGCCTCCCAACAATTGAAGAAATTGAGGCCGAGCTAGAACAAGCTGAAATAAAAACTTTACAAAAGGGCATAATAAAAAAATGACCAAAAATTACAGAAGAATAACTAATAGTATAACCAATAAGTGCTGGATGTATCACTTACTAACTCTCTTCGTTGTTTTTTTCTTGGATAATTTTGCAGTAAATGCTTTTTCAACTTCTTCAAAGGTAAATCTTTTACCCTCCTTTTTAATAACTTTTTCTGCCTCAAGTACATCATAAAGATCTTCAAGTTCTTCAAGCATTTTATTAAAAATCTTCAGATCGAGAATTACGGCTGTTTTATTACCTTGTTCATCAACAATATATTGTGGATAATTAATTTTCATTTTAAGCACCTTTCTAATTTTATTTTTTAACAAAATATTCAAACCCAACACCAGTAGGAGAAAAGCCCTCTATTTTTTTACATCCAAAAGCTTCGTAAACAGCTTGTGCCTTTTTATTCCAAAGCCGCGTTTCCCAAACAACACGGTTTATGTCTGGTATTTTTTTTAAAAAATCGGTAACAAGAAGTCTAGATAAACCTTGCCCTTGAGCTTCAGGTAAAATTGCTAATACTTCGCCAAAAATTGCACCTTTTAAAGTTTTTAATTCTGAACGTATTTCTGGATGCAAAAGATACATCGCAAAGCCCAAAATTTTATTTTCTTCGCTTTTAGCAATAACCAGAATAGGTTTACATACAAATGAGCCTTCTGCCATCCAGTTTTTTAAATCTTTTTTCAATGCTTGAAGCAAGGATTCAATTCTCAATTTTTTATCCGAAATTTTGGCCCTTTTTATGCTTGACTCAAGTGACCATGCGCTATCGCTACAATCTTCATTTAAATTTTCAAAATTTTTAGCATATTCCTGTTTAATATTGAGATTTTCATCAAATAGATCATTTGTTACATCTACAAAAGCCTCAGCTTCCAATGGCAATAATTTTTCTGTTATTTCATAAAAAGTATCATAATCATCAAATATCTTGTACCACTCCAAAGTTATTGTAGCACCTGTTTTATCAACAGCTTTATAAATTTCCATGTCTTTTATTTCTTTCATAGGATTCTGATTAAAATCTTGTATGGCGCAATTACTCTTCGGCTATAATTTCCATATTAAATACTGGCAAATTATTATCAACATATTCCCAAACTAATAAGATAGTTCCATCAAATTTTACAGAATGACTCCAACGCTTTACAATATCTGTTTTTTTTAAATCAACTAGACTAAAATAGCCTTCGTCATTGATTATTAAAAATAATGTATCAAATTTAATATCGCAAAAACATCTAATACCAGGATAGATGCAATAACTGTCAGTATTAATCATAAAACTTGTTGCATCGTTTTTACTAGAAGTCATTTCAATATATTTATGATATTTTTTTTGTTCAAAATTTTTCACTTTTAAATATAATGGAATTTCTGGACAAGCAATTCTTAAGTATTTAGCCGAAATATCACAAATAAAAATAAGAAAAGTTATTAAAATATAAACATTTTTTAATAAAAAATTCATAATCTCTCCCCATCCCTAAAATATTTACCCTAATCAAGTATTTTTAAAATCCCCTTTAATTTTAAAAATACTTAAAATCGATTTTTAAATCTATGAATATGAAAATTAAAATTTTGATACGATCTATTAGATAGGCCTATTTTTAAAAAATAAACGCCCAAAAGTACGAAAAAAAGACGAATTAAAAAACTGCTCGCTGCGACTAAAATAATAATTAAACCTAAAGTTATAAAAAATACGTTTTTAAATTGAATATTATTCATAAAGATCTTTATTTAATACTAGGTTTGAATAAAAATCGTCCCCAAGGGGATTCGAACCCCTGTTACAGGAATGAAAATCCTGTGTCCTGACCAGGCTAGACGATGGGGACCTAAATTTCATAGAATAATGGTGAGCCGCGTAGGAGTCGAACCTACGACCCACAGCTTAAAAGGCTGTTGCTCTACCAACTGAGCTAGCGGCTCGTGAAATACGTATTAAAATCTATTAAATTACAGCTTCTTTGTCAAGAAAATAGTATAAATTAATATTTTTTAATTTAACCCAAAATTCTACTAACAACAAAACAAAATATCAAAACACCCAAAATATCCATTAGTGTAGCTAAAAACGGTGCTGCTGAGTGTGCTGGGTCAAAGTCAAATCTTTCTAATAACAATGGTATAACAGTCCCTAAAAGCATAGAAACTATTATTATTAAAAATAAGGCCAAACAAACGGTAAATGCATCTAATAAAGAAGACTTTGGAGAACCCCAAACTCTAAAAAAAGCAACTCCAAACAAAACTGAAGCCATTAGTAATGAAATACCAAATTCTCTTAAAAGAATACGCATGCCATCTTTTCTAGTAATTTCTCCTGTTGCAAGGCCACGAATTACTATGGCCGAAGATTGGTTGCCAGCATTACCTCCTGTCCCAATAAGCATCGTCAAAAACATTGAAAAAACAAAATATTTTCCAATAATTTCTTGATATCCAGATATTATTATACTGGACATACTTTGTAAAAATAAAAGACCTATTAACCAAGGTGCCCTTTGCAGAATCATTGTCCATATAGAAGTTTCAAAATAACCATGTGTAACTGGACTAATACCAGACATTTTATAAACATCTTCACTTGCTTCTTGTTCTATAACATCCAAAATATCTTCAGAAGAGATGGCTCCTAAAAAATGACTTTGCCCATCAACTACGGGAACAGAAATTAAATCATAGTGATGCATCAACTTAACAACATCTTCCTGATCTTCTCGAGCATCTACAACTATGTCATTTTTGTGCATTATAGCTCCAAGAAACACATCTGGTTTATTCAAAACCAAATCATCTAAGTCTATATAACCTACTAATTTATTCTCTTCATCCGTAATATATATTTTAAATAAAAGCTCTTTTTTTTCGCCTATGCGTTGTAGTAAATTAACACTTTTTTTCACTGTAAAATTCTTTTGTAAAGTAAAAACTTCACTATTCATTAATCGACCAGCAGAATCTGAACTAAAACTTAATTTAGAAATAATCTGAGTTCTTTGTTTTTTTTGCAAAAGCATTAAGTATTTTTTTAAGTCACTATCTGAAAGATAATCAAATAAGTCAGTAAGATCTTCTATAGAAATAGATTTAAGCAAATCTGCGGCTTGCTCAGTTTTTAAATTTATAAGAAAATCAGCCTTATTTTTTTGAGACGAATACTCAAATACTTTAACAAATAGATTTTCAGGTAAATTTTTTAATAATTTTATAGCTAAATCAAAATTAATTTCACTTATAAACTCTGCTATATCTGCCGGGTGTTGCTGCAAAAGCAAATTCCATAAATCTTGTCCTAAAACACTATCTTGCTTAATTACAGTTTCCAGATTTTTTTCTATCTGAAAAAATATTTTTTGCTCTCTCAACATATGAACATCCCCCATCCAGAAAAAACTGAATGCTGCAACCTATAAAATTACCAAAATTGACTTTATTCTAATATAAATTATTATATAAAATAGGGGAAGTAAAAAGTAATAATTTCATTAAAAATTTATGATTAATTTTGAAAAAATAGACAGAATTGAAAAAATTTCAGTAGAAAATCAAGAAAATATAAGAATAGATAAATTTTTGTCTGGAAAATTTCCAGATTATTCAAGAACGTATTTTCAAGATCTTATAACTTCTAAACTAATTCTTGTGAATAATAAAACTATTCAAAAAAGTAATTTTGTTTTAAAAAATGGAGATCTTATAACTATAAACTTTCCTGAAGATAAAAAATTTGATTTAACACCTCAAAAAATAGATTTTCAAATTATAGACGCTCAAAAAGATTTTATTGTTATAAACAAGCCAGCTGGTCTAATCGTGCACCACTCAAGTAAAACAAAAATTGCAGAAATTACACTTGTTAACGGGCTGCTTTATGAATTTCAAGATTTAAATAAATTTTCAGATAAAGAACGTCCCGGCATTGTCCACAGAATAGATAAAGATACTTCCGGATTACTTTTGGTTGCTAGAAGCTCACAATCCCACTTTGCAATATCAAAAATGTTTAAAGATCGCAAAATTCACAAAACTTACTTGGCCGTAGTACATGGTCATCCATCAAAATCAGGAAAAATAGATTTTAGCATCGGCAGACACCCCTTTAAAAGACACTTAATGTCTCATACCAGTTATCAAGGCAAACCTGCATTGACTTTTTATAATGTTTTAGAGTATTACAAAGATAGCTCTTTAGTTTCTGTTGAAATTGTCACAGGGCGAACGCATCAAATTCGTGTACATTTTGCAGCGATTGGCCATGGCTTATTGGGAGATGCTCATTATGGTCATAAATCTGACCTTATTTCACGCCAAGCTCTTCATGCCCATAAAGTCTCTTTTGAATATAAAAATCAAAAATATAATTATGAAGCACCAATCCCTCAAGATTTTCAAGATTTGCTAACAAAGCTTATTTAAATGAATAATATATAAATGATCAGGTCTCCTTGTAAATTGTAAATATAATTTAAAATTTACAAGGTGTTTTTAACAAAATCAAGAAAAATACCTTGTAAATTTAGAATCAATTTAAAATTTACAAGGTATTTTGTGTTTTATTTAGTTTTTTTAAATAATTCATCAATAGATTGCCAGCTTAAAAGAGCATTGTGAGCACGTATTTGCTGTGATGAACCTGCGAAAATAACAGAACCAGTGGTACTTTTTTTATGATTTAACGCATTCCAATAATTTAGTCCATCAAGAAAACGCGTATTAAAAGTTCTGCTTGATTTGATTTCGATTGGCATGAGTTTTTGATTTTCTTCGATAATGCAATCAACTTCATTTTCTGCTTTATCTCTCCAGAAATATATGCGTGGATCTATGCCTTGATTATAATAATGCTTGAAAATATCAGTAATAATAAAAGATTCAAAAATATTACCTTTGTTTGGATGGCTTGCTAAATCTTCTTGTTTAATTTGCAACAGAGAACAAATAAGCCCAGGGTCATAAAAATAAAGCTTTGCTGCTTTTACTATGCGCTTTCCCAAGTTTTCATAATATGGGTGTAAGCGAAAAATAATGTAACTTGTTTCCAAAATACTAAGCCAACGCCTAACTGTTGCATCACTTACGTTTGCATCATTACCAAGAACTGTAAAATTAACCAGTTGACCAACACGTGCTGCACACAATTTAATAAATGTTTGAAATGCATCCAAATCCCCAATATTAGTTAGTTGACGAACATCACGTTCTATATATGTTTTTAAATAATTTTTATATAGCTTATCAGGTGGAATATTTTTTGAATAAACTGCTGGATAACAACCTTTATAAAGCATAGGTTCTATCTCATCTGGTAACATATTGCTTTCTTTGAGCTCTAAAATTGATAAAGGCAAAAGTGTATGAAGAGAAATTCTTCCAGCAAGAGATTGTGTAATGGCTTCGTTCATTAAAAAATTTTGTGAGCCAGTTAAAATGAAATACCCTGGTTTTTGGTCCTGATCAACGGTAGTTTGGATATAAGATAGTAATTCTGGTACATACTGAAATTCGTCAATAATTATTCCGTGATCATTGCGATTGGCCAATAAAAAGGTCCGAGGGTCGCTTTTTGCTGTTGCTCGTAAATCTAAATCTTCAAGTGAAAGGTAGACATGGTTTTTGAACAATTCTTTTGCAAGTGTTGTCTTACCAGATTGTCGTGGGCCTAAAATACCAACGACAGGGAAATAACGTGCCCCTTCTAGAACATCTTGTGCAATTTTGCGTTTTATCATCTCAAATCTCCAAATTTAATAAGGTAAGCATGTAAAAACTATATCTGGACAAATTCTACATCCAATATCGAATTTGTCTATAATTAAATTTTATACGGGTTTACCATCTCTAATTTGTTTAACAAACAAGCCAAGATCTCTCCATCCAATAGTTGCCCAATCATCCCAACCTTGTGATTTTTCTCCGCCATATGCTATAAAGCTTTTACCTAAGGGTATAGCAGCCGCATGGGCAAGAGCATTCCATTTCTTGAGATTTGAAAAAAAATCTAATGCAATAGATTCTCCGGATTTGATTTCAATAGGAAAAAGTTTTCTACCATCATCAACAATACAATCAACTTCTATTGCTCCATTTTTATCGCGCCAAAAATATACGGGGGGTTGTTTGCCAATATTAAAATATTGTTTACAAAGATCAGCAATAACAAAATTTTCAAATATGCTTCCGCGAAGCCTGTCTATGGCAAGTCTTTCAGGTGATTCAATATCAAGTAAATAACAAAGAATTCCCATATCATAAAAATAAATCTTGGGATGGCGAATTATTCGTCTACTAAAATTATTTGCATAAGGTTGAAGTAAAAAAACAATATAACTTGCTTCAAGAATAGAGAGCCAACGTTGCATTGTCGGTACGCTCATGCCTGATACTCCTGCAAGCTCAGAAAGGTTAAGAATTTGGCCAACACGGCCAGCGCATAATTTTACAAATTTTTTGAAAGCGTTAAGGTCACCAACATTAGATAATTGACGTACGTCTCTTTCAATATAAGTTTGAATATATGATGGGTATAACTGGTCGGGAGGAAAGCTTTCAGAATAAATACGAGGATAAAAACCTTTAAAAATCAATTCATCAACAGACTTTGGAGTTAATTTACTTTCATTCATCTCATTAAGAGAAAGAGGTAATAGGGTTAAAATTCCAACACGCCCTGCAAGTGATTGACTAATGCCTTGGTTCATTAAAAAATTTTGAGAACCTGTAAGTACAAAATATCCAGGTCTTTTTTTTGTGTCGACTTCTAACTGAATATAGGAAAGTATTTTTGGAACATTTTGAAATTCATCAATAATGATTCCATGGTCGTTTTGATAAAGGCCAAAAAATTTTTCTGGTTCATTTTCAGCAAGTTCTCTCGTTTTAGGATCTTCAAATGATGTATAAACATGATTTTTGAATGCTTTAATTGCTAAAGTTGTCTTTCCAGATTGTCGTGGTCCCAAAATAGCAATTACAGGAAATCTGGTATATTCCTGTAAAATTGGTTCGAGATCTCGATTAAACATAATAAATTCCCCTTATTTTATATATAATTTTATACTTATGCTATTTTAATATCGTATATTAATATAGCATAAGCTTAGTCTAAATTACTTGTGAATGCAATAAACAATTTTACATATAACTTAATTTTGCAAAAAATTTACAGATTTGAGTCTAATTTGACTGAAAATTCGACATAATATTTTTTAAAATAAAAAAAATAGACCTCTTCTGAAACCCGTTCGTACTCGTTCGACAGACTAAAGGCGAACGGTATTTTTCCCCGTTCATGGTGCCTGCGCGTCGAAGCCTTGGCGAAGTCGGGAGCTTGTCGAATCCATATGAACGGTTCTTTTAATTTTTTCTAAGAGCTATATCTTTACAGCTTCATGATCGCCTTTTTGGTGCAAAATCAATTTTGTAACTTTATTATCCTCGTCTCTAACAAAAGAAATTTGTGCATCAACAACTTTATAAAAAAACTTTATTTGTGATTCTGGAAATATCTGATATTTATCCTGTCCTGTTAATTTCTTTAAAAAGGGTAAACCACTAGTTTGACTAGTGGACTGACCAGGCTTGGCCTTAGCGTTAGTTTAATAGATGAAGTTGAGATATGCTATACGTGGCTTGACGGTCACGAAGGGAACATATGTCAACAACATCATATGAAAGCTTAAGTCATTCTAAATGGGACTGCAAGTACCATGTGGTATTTGTGCCAAAATATAGAAGAAAAGTGATGTATGGAGAAATAAGAGAATTTTTGAAGATAATATTTAAAGAACTGGCAAATCATAAGGGATGCGAAATATTATCGGGCAGTTTGGTGAAAGATCATGTTCACATGTTGATACGCATACCGCCGAAATATGCGGTTGCAGAAATAGTTGGATATTTAAAGGGTAAAAGTGCAATAGCAATTGCTAGGAAATTTAGTAAGCGTAAACGAAATTTCAATGGGGAACGCTTTTGGGCCAGAGGATACTCAGTATCAACAGTTGGATATGATCAGGAAAACATTAAAGTGTACATAAAAAATCAAGAAAAACTTGATAAGCAAGAAAACGACGGAACTTTTTAGTATTTGTAAGTTAGGTAGTTAAATTGGCAGTCTTAGAGACTGCTCACAGATCGTCAAGCCACCCGCTTCGCGGGTGCGATATGACTCTTTTTATTTTTCTGAAATTTTTGAATCTTAAAGTTGCATTATTGTTACATCTTTATATACTAAAATCAAAAAATATATCTTTGAAGGGATTTTTTATGTCTAAATTAATTAGAATAAGTGATATATCTGCAGATAAACTTGAATCTTTAAGTAAATTAACTGGCCAATCAAAACAAAAAATTTTCGATAAGGTCTTAACTCTTTATACTTATGAACAAACGTTAAAAAAAGCAAACGAACAATATGCTGTTTTAAAAAAAAATAAAAAAGCATGGAAAGAAATGCAAGAAGAGTATAAGGATTGGGATGTAACCCTTGGGGATGGCGCTAAAGATGATTAATTATAATAATCTTATTCGAGGATCAGTATGGCTTGTAAATCTTGATCCAACAGTAGGCCACGAACAAGCGAAAAAAAGACCTTGCGTTATTGTAAGTGCAGATAGATATAATCGAAGCTTCGCAGGACTTGTTTTAATCATGCCCATAACATCGCAAAAACGTGAACTATATTGGTATGTATCCTTGACACCTCCTGAAGGCGGTCTTGATAAAAAATCCTATATAATATGTGATCAGGTAAGAAGTGTTTCAGTTCAAAGATTTTATTCTAATATGCTTGGCTTG
>JAIPGX010000042.1 GCA_021735465.1 Candidatus Babeliales bacterium
AGCAAAGCAAGTTTTACCTAATGATTTTGAATTAGCCTTAAATATTTATGGTCCTTCGTTTGTTAGCCTAGAATCAGCGCTTTCATACCACGGTTGGATTCCAGAAGCTGTCTATACTACAACTTGTGTAACTTTAAAAAGATCAAAAGAATTTAAAACGCCACTTGGTATTTTTAGTTATAAACATGTTCCTTCTGATCAATTTTATTTAGGTGTTGAAAGAACTGTAATCAAACCAAATATAATTATTTTTATAGCATCTCCATACAGAGCCCTAGCTGATTTTATATATACAAGAAAAAAAACTTGGAAAAATATTTTTGAACTTGAAGCAGATCTTAGAATTGAAAATGAAACTTTGATTGAAAGTGATCAAAAAATGCTTGAGTTGTTAATAAAAAATTATCCAAGTCGACGAGTCAGAGAGGGTCTAAAAAAAATTTTAAAAAATCTAAAAGATATTAAAAAATAGTTAACAATTAAGGGGAAATTAAGTGAGCTTAAAAGTTATAGAGAATCGTTTAAAAGAATATAATCCGATATCAGCAAAAGAAGAATTGAATGCGTTTAAAGAAATTATTCAAGAAATTGCACTTTGTGGTCTTTTTAGAGTAAATTTTTTTAAGCAAGCAGCTTTTCAGGGAGGTTCTTGTTTACGTATAGTTCATGGTCTTAATCGTTTTTCAGAAGATTTAGATTTTATTTTATTTGAGCCTAATCAAATTTTTATTTGGGAACCTTTTTTAAGCTCACTTCAACTAGAATTTAAATCTTATAATCTTGAATTTAGTGTTATTGATAAATCCAAGGCTGATAAAACTATTAAAATGGCTTTTTTAAAGGAAAATTCTTTTGGGAAAGTTTTTGTTTTTGATTATCCAAGAGGCTTAAGTGATAAACAAACAATTAAAATTAAATTTGAAGTAGACACTAATCCACCCTCTGGATCTAAATTTGAAAAAAAATTCATTAATTTTCCGTATGCATTTTCGATTGCTACCCAAGACATGCCAAGTCTTTTTGCAAGTAAGTGTCATGCATTATTGTGTAGGCCTTATGTAAAAGGGCGTGATTGGTTTGATTTTGTTTGGTATATTTCTAAAAAAATAATTCCAAATTTTATTCTTTTATCAAATGCAGTTAATCAGGCTGGTCCATGGAAAAATCAAAATATAAATATTTCAAAAGATTGGTTAATAAATGCTTTGAATAAAAAAATAGAATCTATAAATTGGGATGAAGCCAAATTTGATGCTAAAAATTTTTTGAGGGTTAAAGATAGAGATTCACTTGAAGTTTGGGGCAAAGATTTTTTTCTTGCTATGGTAAAAAAATTTTCTGACGATTGGAAGACATGCTTGTGGAATTAGAAGTTAATATGAGTAATTCAAAAACTAAAAAAATCTTTTTTATTAGCGAATGTTTATTAAATCAAAATATTAGAGCTTATGGTGTTGGCAATATGAAAGGTTCAGGTTCTGTTGCCGACATAGTAGATCTATTAAAAATAAATGATATTGGTTTTAGTGTTGTGCCATGCCCAGAGATTCCTTATGAAGGTTTAAAAAGATTTGCATGTGGTAAATCACATTATAATAATGAAAAATATCGTGCAATTTGTTCAGATCTTGCCGGACAATTTATTGAACGTTATAAGCTTTATATCGATGACAATTATAAAATTGGGGGTTTTATTTGTGTAAACGGTTCACCATCCTGTGCTTGTGATTATTGTTATGATGGTGAAGATGGTCATACAAAGTGCATGGAACCCGGGGTTTTTGTTGAAGAAATTCAAAAAAAATTAAAAAAAGAAAATTTATCTTTAAATTTTATTGGTGTAAGAATAAAAGAACTTGATTCTGTATTAGAAAAAATAAAAAATAGTATTTCAAAATTATAAAAAATTTTTATAACATAAAAAACAAATTAATTACTTACTGAAAGTTTTTCCAGTATTTATAAAATAAAAAAAATAATTATTTAAAAAAATCAATACTAGATTTAGCTTCAAGCTCTCTATGATAACCAATTGCAAAATGGTGTGTATAATCTCTAAGTGCAATTAAAACTTGGCTAGCATAATTTTGCAAATTTAATTTTTTACCCAAAAGTAGTTTTTTAGAAAAAATAGTTTCTTCTTTTTTAGCTAAACTTGCAACTTCTGTATTTGGTACAACTTTTAAAGCTGCATTTAACTGTCCCTTGCCGCCATCGATTAATATTAAATCTGGAATTTCGTAGTTATCTTTGTATCTACGTTTTATAATTTCTTGTAGACATGCGTAATCATCTTGATAATCAATTGTTTTAATTTTAAATTTTCTGAAAAGATTTTTATCGGGTTGACCATCTTTAAATCTCACGCATGAACCTGTTTGCCACATACCCTGTTTGTGCGAGATATCAAAACAATCAATAGTATGAATTTCTTTGTTAGCTTTAAATAAATTTTTTAATTGTTTTGATAAATTTTGTTGTTTTGTTATTTGTTGTTCAACATGAATTTGAGCAAGTTTAATTAAGCTTGCAAAATGGCCTTCTTGTGGAAAAATTATAGAAACGGGTTTTTCTTTTTTGTGCCATTTTTGTAAAAAATTTTCATAAAGATTTTTTGTATATTTATCTATTTCAAAATTAGTGAGAATAATATTTGGACATGAAAAATTGTGATAATAACTTATAAAATAATCAAGATAATTTTTATTATCGTTTTTTTCTTTGTTTTCTAAATTTTCTGTACCTAAATTATCTAGTGGTAAGTAAAATAAGGCTTTTTGTTTTAAAACAGAATTGTTTTCTGAAAATAAAAATAAACTTTTTTTATCTTGTGTTAAAAACCATATATTTTTGTGGGCAAAATCTTTTGCCATACCTTGATAAGAAGTTTCTGTATCTATTGTGTTAAATATTTTACTAAATGCTAAAAAATATTCATGCAATTCTTTGGATTTTTCAAATTCTAATTTTGAATTAAAAAGATTTATTTGTTGTTGTAAGTAATCTAAGAATTTTTGATGATCCTGTTTTAGCGATAATTTTGCTAAATTTAGCCTTTCTAAATAACTTTGTTTATCAAAATCTGATTTGCATATTCCTGCACAAATTCCCATATGATAATCAAGACAGCCTTTTTCTAGCTTTTTTCTACATAGTTTTAGTTTAAAAGTTTTTATTAAAAAATTATAAACTTTTCTTGCAGCCATTTTTTCTAAAAATGGACCAAAATAAGAACCTTTTTCTTTTTTATTTCTTACAATTTTTATTTCAGGTAAAGTTTTTTTAGGATTTGTTATTAATATATAAATATATGGCTGACCTGATTTTAATAGAATATTAAATTTAGGTTGATTAGCTTTGATTAATTCTGCTTCCAAGAGCATTGCATCAAGTTCAGTTTTTGTTACGATATGTTCGATGTTGCTGCTTGTTTGTAAAATAGAATTAATTTTCCAATCTTGATATTGTTTGGAAAAATAACTTTGGACTCTTTTTTTTAAATTTTTAGCTTTACCTATATATAGAATATGATTATTATCGTCTTTGAATATATATACACCAGGTAATTTGGGTATATTTTGTACTTGAAAATCTAAGTTTTTAAAATTTTTCATACTTTTTTCTATTTAGTGATAACTCCAATAATTTACACATAGTATATAATTTGTTTTTATGAAGGTCAAAAACAGTCAAAAAAATCTAGATAATTTTTGTTTTTTATATAACATAATAGACTTATATTAGTAATAATATTTTTAGATATTAGATATTAGGTAATAGAAGGGCATATTTTATGTTACATAAATTAAAATTTCCATTAATAGTTGTTTTTTTATCTTTGATTTTATTTTGGATTTCATTTGTTATTGTTAAATATTATACATATTCGGATTTGCCAGAGGTATGTTTAAGTGGCATAGAAAAAAAGGCAACTTATTCTGGTGTTGTTAATTGTAAGATGAGAGCTGATAACGGTTATAAAATAGCAAATATTGATATTTGCATAGATGGTAAAGATTTGTGTATAACTGATCTTAAAAGAATAAATTCTAAAAAATTTGATATTCCTTTTGTACTTGATACTACCAAGTTTTCAGATGGAAAACATATGCTTGAAATTAATTCAGTAGACTCTAGTTATAAGAAAAATAAATGTAAGGATAATTTTGAATTTTTTATTGATAATATGCCACTGCAGGCGGCTTTTTTAGATTCAGAATATAAAGTTAGCCAAGGCAGAACCATTCATGCTAAATTGCAACTTAATAAGAATATAAAAAATACAAAAATTAAGTTTTTAGAAAATTGTTATGATTGTTATCCTGAATCTGATTATTCTAATGTTTATGAATGTTTTATCCCTATTGATTGTGAAGTAAGTCCCGGTGAATATATTTTAACTGCACATCTTCAAGATAGTGTGAATGGTGAAGTCAAATTATCAACAAAAGCTGCTATAGAAAATGTTGTATTTCCAAAGCAACGAGGTTTTACCGTTGCAAAAGGCAAGTTGGAAGAAGAAAAAGAGATTAGTATGAGCAATAAAATCCTTGAAGAGGCTTTAGAAAAATGGCTAAAAGATTCCCCTAAAAAGAAGTTATGGACTGGAAGTTTTGAAGTGCCGCTTGATTGCAAAAAAATTGCAACGCCATTTGGCGAAATTCGTATGACCACGGAAAAGGGTAGATATTTGCATAAAGCTGTTGATCTTTTGAATCTTCCTAGATGTGTCATATGGTCAGCACAGGCGGGCAGAGTGATAATAAAAGATAGATTTTTAATGTCAGGAAATACGGTTGCTATAGATCATGGTTTAGGTGTGTTTACTCTTTATTATCATTTAGAAGATTTTGCTGACATAGAAATTGGTGATTTAATTAAAAAGGGTAGTCCTATTGGTAAAATGGGCATGACTGGATATGCAAATGGCTATCATTTACATTGGGAACTAAGAGTAAACAATGTTCCTGTTGATCCATTGCAATGGACAAAAGATACTTTTTAATAAAAAAGTTTACTTATTTTTTTTATTTATTTAAACTTGCCCATAAGTTTGTGTTAGTTAAAGATCTTTGTATTTTTTATCGAAAAAAGGGTTTATGGCAGGCCTATTGAAAGATGATAGGTTTATTTCTTTATGTAGACGCATCCCAAGTTTTACAAGATTTGTTTTATCCAGCCTTACCCTAGTTTTCACTTTTACATTTTGTTACATAATTTTTTATAGATCAGTTTGTAGAAAAATCAACGAACAAGAACTAATTTCAAAAAATTTAATTCAAGAAAAAATTTCATTTCAAAATAGTTTAAAAAATTTACAGACGTTAGAGAAAGAATATTTATCATCCTCTGTAAATTTAAAAAGTGCTGTTTCTGATTATGTTTCTTTAAAAAATAATATTAATTCTTTTTTAGAGAACTTAACGAAAAATTCATGGCGATGTTATAAATTTGAACCTGTAGAAAGTAAAAATAAAAATTTTTATAAAAAAGAATATTATCAACTAAAAGCTAAGTCTAATTTTGAGAATATAATAAATTTTTTAGAAGATCTTAAAAAAGATAATCAAATAATTAAATTTGAAAACATAGCGTTTGAAAGAAAAAATGAAAGAAAAAATAAGGGTTCAATCATAATTTCAGCAAAGTTAAGATTGATTGAATTTTTAAATAATAAAAATGGTTAAGTAATTAATGTTTAGATGTTTTTGTTTGCTGTTTTATCTAATTGTTTCTTTTTCTCAAATTTTCTCACAGAAAGCTATGCGTGACCCTTTTTATCTTTCATATCAATGCAATAAAGAGAATTTGAAAATATCTGGTTTATTAAAGCTTGATAACAAATTTAGTGCTATTTTAGAAAAAGAAGGAGAGTCTAAAATAGTTTTTACGGGGGATTTTGTTTGGGGTTATTTGATAAAAGAGATCGGAGAGAATTTTGTTGACTTAAAAAAAGGGGAAAAGAGTATTCGTTTAAACAATTAAAAGAAGAGAAGATAAGGGGAGTAAAAAAAAAGAAAGAAAGCGGGGGTAGTAATGAAGAAAAAATTAACAAAAATAAGTTTATTTTTGTGTCTTTTTTTTATAAAAATAAAATCAAACGGGATTTTTGTTCCAAATAGAAAAATTGATTATTCTAATTTTCCAGCATTTACGTCTAATCTTTTAAAAGATGAAAGAGAAAAATTCAAAAAAAGCGAAAATAAAGATATAGAAAAAATAATGGAAAAAGTTGTATCTGGAAATGATAAGGAATTGGAGAAAGAAGCTGAAAAATTAGTTAAAGATAAAGAAAAACTTAACAAATTTTTAATTTCTGTACCTGAAGATATCTTGAAAGAAGATAAAGCTATAACTAATAGTGGTGGGGCTTCTATTAATCAACAAATAAGAACATTGTTGTTAGAGATCTATGAAAATAAAGAATTAACAAATAAAACTGTTACTTTAAAATTAAAAGATGCTGATATTCGTTATGTAATTGAACTTGTAAGCAAAGCATCTGATTTAAATTTTATAATAGATCCATCTGTAAGCGGCAGAATAAGTAATATAAATATAGAAAATGTTTCGGTTGCTGCTGCATTAAACGTAATTCTTTCAAGCAATAACCCTAAATTAGCATTAATAAATGAATTTGGTATTTGGCGAATCTTAAAATTGCAGGATGCTATCAAATTATTAAAAGATAAGTCAGAAGATTTTATTTTTAAAGATTTTGTAAGCTCTTTTGTAACAATAAAAAATATAAAATTTACCGAAAGTTTTAAATTGCGTGTAGAAAAAATGTGGCATGGCATTATAAATGACATTGTAAATAATGAAAAAGAAAAATCTAACTATTATATAGTTTTTGATGATAATAGTAGAAAAATATTTTTTAGAGGTAGAAAAAATAATGTTAAAGATTTCAAAAAATTTTTGAATGAAATAGATTTTTATTTGCCTCAAGTAAGAATAGAAGCAAGAGTTATTGTGGCAAGTAAAGATTTTGAAGAAAGTTTTGGCTTACAAATTTCTGGAATTTATAACAGATCTGCTACTGCACGCAGAACTTGGGACTATATAGGTTTTGGCGATGTAAAATCTCCTAAAGGTGGTGGCGATTTTAAAGAAGGGATGATACAAAATTGGGCTTTAAATTTGTTACCTTCATCTGCTAGTCAGTTTCTTAATTTACCATTAATTTTTGGTGGAAGAGATTTAGATGCTAGAAGATTGAATCTAGTTTTGAATGCTGCGGAAAACAGAAATGAAATAAAAACGATTTTAAAGCCAACGCTTCTTGTTAATAGTGAAGAGTTTGCAGAAATTCTTGTTGGTGAACAGGTTCCAATAGAAACGCAGATTCAAGAAAGAATAGAAGGTTCTGTCAGACAATTGGATACTATAAATTATAAAGATTTAGGCATGAAATTAAAAGTTAAACCTATTGTTAATTCTGATAAAAAAACGGTTTTTTTAGATATTTTTGTTGAAAATTCTTATGTAAAAGATGGAAGTACAAGTACATCCTTTAATGCAAAAAAGTCTATTATTGCTACAACGCAATCTAAGAGTCGTGTCCTTTTGAATAGTGGCCAAACTACTTTGATTGGTGGCTTGATAACTAATGATAAAAGAATTTCAAAAGAAGGGGTTCCAATATTACAAAATATTCCTGTTTTAGGCTTTTTCTTTGGAGGTTCAAAGCGTACAAAAAGAGATGAGCAACTTATGATTTTTATTTCACCAACTGTTGCTTAAGCTTTAGCTAATACATGAAAAATGATACCGCTAACATCATTTTATCCTATTTTTGATGTTAGCGGTATCATTTTTCATATATATTAATTAAGATTTGACAAGTATTTAATATTTTTAGATAATTAAATAAATTTTATTAAATACTTGAATTTATTTTTTATTAATTTTTAAAAAATGGAGTGTTATGAAAAAATTAATATTTTTTTCTTTATTTATTTTTTGTTTTCAAAATATAAGTTCGATGGAAGATGAAACGTCAAATTTGGATGATTTATTTGTAAGTATACTTGATAATGTGCAAATTCAAGATGAAGTACAAGCTCAAGATGTTAGTAAAGAATCAGAATTTGGTTCGGATTCTGAAAGTATTTATGAAGATAAAGAAGGATATTGTGAAGAGCTGCCGTTTCCTGGATCTGTTTGTGATAATTTTGGTTATGATGAAATTGTAACAGGTTGTGAAGTTCAAGAAATTAAAGATGAAATAAAATTACCAGAAATTACGCCTGTACCAAGAATAGTTGAACAACCTGAAAAGCAAGTTTGTTTAAATTTGGATATTGAACCTATAGATAGTTTATTTGATCAAACCGAAAAACGAGAAGTAGATTTTACCCCCAAAATAACTATAAAATTAAAAATCCCAAGAAAAAGAGCCGAAAGATCTAGTCCTGATGACCAAGTTTTAGATAATAAAAGAATTAGGGAATCAGAATCTGATGATTCAGGATCAGAATTAGAATCTGATTCGGATTCTGAAAGTGTTTATTCTGAAATTTCTGATATTCAAAGCGATGAAGAAAGTTTTGATGATGAAAATGAAACTTTAGATGATGTGGCAAAATGCAATGAAAGAGAAATTGAAAATATTGGTGTTTCAATAAGAGAAGGCTACAAAAAGGATCTAAGATATCTCAGATGTGGTTTTCCTGGCTGTGGTAAAATATATACTAAACTGTCGTCAGTAAAAGATCATATTAGAGCGCGGCATACAAATGATAAGTCTTATGAATGCTCAGTGTGCCATAAGAAATTTGCTAGAAAAAACGTTTTGACAATGCATATGCAAATACATTTAAAAAAGAAGAATCATAAATGTAAAATATGTGGACATCGTTTTATTAAAAAGAGCGTATTGGTAGAACATATGGTAACACATACAGGAAGAAAGGATTTTGTGTGTAAAATATGTGGACGTTCTTATACTACTAGGGGAAGTCTGAGTAGGCATAGAAGAATAAATCACTAAAAATTATAAAAATAAATAAAATAAATAAAAAAAGCTGAAAACTCTTAAAAAATTGATGTTTTAGTCAAAACTAAGTTAATATTTGAAAATCGTTATATTATTGTTATAATATATCTTGAATTAAAAGTAATTTTTACTAAGTTACATAATTTTAAGTTTGTTTGATATGTATATATAA
>JAIPGX010000043.1 GCA_021735465.1 Candidatus Babeliales bacterium
TTTGTTCTAATTGTGAACTATTTATTCTTAAACATTTATTAGGGACACTTAAGGCATTTTTACACTCTGCTACTTTTATTTTGACATCTGTAGTCATTCCAGGTCTAAATTTTAAATCAGGATTATCTATGTTTAAAATGGTTGCATATGTAACAACATTATCAACTATTTTTGCTAAATATCTTATTTCTTCAACTTTGGCAGTAAAAATTTCTTTAGGAAAAGAATCTACTCTAAAAGTTGCTTCTTGGCCTTCTTTGACCATTCCAACATCAGCTTCACTAACATCTACATTTGTTTCCATCTTAGTTAAATCTTTTGCCATTACAAAAAGCACTGTTGCCTGAAATTGTGATGTGATCATTTGTCCTAAATCTATTTCTGTTGCTATAACAACTCCATCATCTGGAGATTTAATGAAAAGATTATTGTATTTTTTTTCTTGAACTTCTAATTCTGCGGCTGTTAATTTTACAGCTTCTTTTGCTACTTCAAGATTTTTTGTATATTCTTCAAAAGAATTTTTGGATATTTGACCGGATTCATATAATTGTTTTTGTCTTGCAAAGAATTTTTCTTGATACCATAATTCAGCCTTGCGCTGATTAAGTCTTGCTTGCAATAATTTTACATTACTATCCCCAATTCCATTATCAAGAATAGCAAGAACCTGATTCTTTTTTATTTTGTCATTATTATCTGCCAAGACTTGTATTATTGTTCCGGCCTCCAAACTTCCTATTGTTATTTGTTCTTTGGCCTTCAGGGTTCCAGCGGAATGCACGTGTTGCGTTAAATTTCTTCTTTGAGGTTTTTCAGTTATTAATAAGGACTCTGCTTTTTTACATTTTTTATTAAAAAAGTATAAAGCTCCAGCTGATATTATTATTGTAGAAAAAATTAATATAAATATTTGTTTTTTCGTTAACATTTTTTTTCCTGTAGTTTTTGATTTTCAGGTAATTTTTTTAATTGATTTTTTATTATTTTTTGATTTTCTTTTCTTAAGTTTTCCATTTTAATTTCCAATTGTTTTTGTATTGGATCATTTATTATAAATCTTTGTAAAAATTCTGCCAAAAATTCAATCGCAGTTTTTTCAATAAAAATATTTATATATTTTGTCGGTATAAAATTGAGATGATATTTGGATTCTATTTTATTGCAACGTATATAATCTGCTAAAATTTTGGTGCCAGTAAAAGTTAGAATTTTTAAAGCTCGTTTTAATATTTTTTGTTTTACAGAATTATTAATTGTGCTGTTTGCAAGTATTTCAATAATTTTTTCACTTATAATACTTATACCAATTTTGCTCTTTAAAAAATCAGTAATTTCTGATGCTTCAGCAAAATTTTCACTTGGGGCAAATGTTTTAATTTGTATTAGAATATTTATGATTGCACTTACAAGATTTTCGTTTTCTTCTGTTGCTGATAATAAAGTGTTATTTATAAATGCTGGTATATAAATAGTTTGTTTTAAATTATTATAATTTTTAAATTGTAATAATTTTGGATTATTAATTTCAATGTTTAATTTTGGCCAAATTTTGTAATTGTCTGGAAATAACTGATCTACCGCTATTGCAAGACACAACCAGGTTTGTATTTTTTCAACACCAGATTTGTTAACAATTGCATTTGAATTTCTAAAATTTAAAAATAATAATATAAAAAATAAATAAAAATTTTTATTTATTTTATTCTGGAAAACCACAAGCATATTGCAATTCTCTTTCTTTGATAGCAGTATTTATTTTTAATGACAACCATATAAATTTTTGGTTTTCCCAATTATATTTTACTTGTTCAAAATCTACTTTAGATATATCGCCTATTTCGTATTTTTGTTTATTAAAAATATAATCATTTTGGGCTTGAGTTAATTGTATGTTTTGCGCAGCCAATTGTTTTAATAATATAGCCAAATCATTATATGCTTTTTGCACATCGTATTTGGCTTGATTAATTAAATTTTCTTTTTCTTCTAAGGCTTTTAGCATTTCAGCATGTGCTTTATGTTGTTCATAATGTTTTGTTCCGCCATCAAAAATATTCCAAGTTAAATATAATCCAACTTGATGGTTGTTGTAGTATGAATTGCTGTCTTTTGATACTGATCCCATAACTCTTAGTTCGGGCGCATTGCCTTTTTTGTAATAATATTCTGTTTCTTTAAAAGCTTCTGTTTCCTTTTGTTTTCTTTGTATATCTTTTCTATTTTTGAAAGCCTTTTGGTAATAATTTTCTAAAGATTCGACTTTTATTTTTTGTTTAGAATCCCATATTAAAGTAATAATTTTATCTTTGTTATCAAATTGTTTGCCAATATAAAATTCTAGTTGATTTTGTGCATTTTTAAGATCATCTGAATATAAATAGACATTTGCTAAGCTATTTGCAAACGTTGCTTCATCTTGTAACCATGTATTCCTGTCTAAAAGATCTAATTTATTTTGATGTTCGGACTTTTTAATTTTTTCATCTGCTGAAAAGTTTAAAGCTTTTATTAATTTATTTTTTCTTTGTAATAGCCATGATTGTAAAAATGATGCTTCTACAAAATATCTAAGAAAATCTTTACGTTCTTCTTCAGATAATTTAGCAACATCGGTTTGTTTTTGTGCAATTTTTAATTGTTGTAATGGACCTGCAAAGCTATAGACTAATTGTCGCCCCTCTACTGCAATTTTATTTTGTAATCCATTTTGCGCATTTTGAAGATAAGGTGTTTCGCTTAAATTAACAGTGGGGAAATATCCTGAAATAGCAACTTTTTCATTTTCTTTTTGTGCTTGAATTGCAAACTTTAATGCTTTTAGGCTTGGATTATATTTGTTTGCCATTTCAACGGCTTTGTCTATTGTCAAATTTAAGTTTTTATTATTGTATGTAGCTGTATATACATATGATACATTTAGAATTGCTATTAATATAAATAAATTAAAAAATATTTTTTTCATAATTTTATCCAAAATTTAAAATCTGCTTTATCTTAACAAATAAATTTTCCGGTGTTAAATTATACATACAATTTTTATTTTTTATAAATTTATTTTTTGTGTGAGATCTTTTATAAAGATAAGAACATTTTATTTGAATTGCATTTTTTATATTCGCTTGATTAAAGAATGGTCCATGTTTTTTAACTAATGTTGGACCAAATATTCCGATAGTTTTTTTATTCAAAAAATCTGCCATATGTAATAAACCGGTATCCGGTGCAATAAATAATTCTGTTTTTGATATTAAATAAGAAGTAGTTAATAGATTCCAATTTGGTGCGATGAAAAAATTTAAATTTTTTTCTTTTATATCTTTTGATAATTCATATGCTTGTTTTCCAAAGTCTTTGCCTATTAATACAATCGAATATTTATTTATTTTATTTAAATAATCAAATAAATATTTCCAATTTTCCGTAGGCCACTCTTTTGAAGTCCAAGTTGTATTTGGTGTTAATGCTATAAATTTTTTGATATTGTTTTTTTTTAACCAGTTTTTTACAGCGGTTTTTCTTTCTTCGGAAATATTTAATCTGAAATCTTTTTTTAAACTTTCAATATTCGGCGTTTGAATATAATTATTTTTGTTATATTTTTTTAACATATAAGAAGTTAAAGCAAGATTTTTTTGAATTATATTTTTATATTCTGGAGTCATTTGATCGGTTGTAAAATAAGAAGTTAGACCCATTCTTGAATTTTTATAATCAAAGCCATATTTGGGACCCTTTAAAAAAAATAAAAAAATCGAAGTTTTCATTATACCTTGGAAATCTAATATAGCGTCCCATTTATATTTTTTTATTTCTTTTATTATTTTTATAGTTTCAGGCCATTTTTGAATTTTTAAAAATTTATCTGGTATAACCCAAACATTCTCTAAAAAATCTTGATCTTTTAAAATGCATGCCGCTTTTTCTTGTACAATCCAGCTTATTTTGGCGTGTGGATTTAATTTTTTTATCAGAAAAATTGCAGGTAAAGTGTGTATTACATCGCCTATTGATGATACTCTTAATATTAAAATGTTCATTTTTTATTAAAAATTTGTTTTTAAGGTCTTTTGTAGTAGTTTAATTAAAAAAGTAGGAGAAGCAAGTATGGATATTATAAATTTTATTTTGAAATACAAGTGGTGTTTTATTATGATATTATTTATTACAGCTTTAATTTTGGGAATAAGCTTATTTACGCCTTTAAAGAAAGAAAAAGTTCCACCAACTATTAAAACCAAGGTAAATTTTGAAATGAAAAAAGAAAATATAAGAAAAGTTGTTCTTGATAATGGATTGACTGTATTGGCTTTTAAAGATTCTTCATGTCCAAAAGTTTTGTTGCAAATTGCTTATGGGATAGGCTCTGCCGTTGAACAAGCCGGACAAAGAGGGCTCGCTCATTTAATTGAACATATGATTTTTAAGGGGACAGATAAATTATCTGAAGGGGATATTGACGCAATTTCAAGAAAATATGGTGCAACGTTTAATGCGTTTACAGCAAAAGATATGACGAGCTATTATTTTGAAGTTGATAAAAATAATTGGCGGCCTTTTTTGGCAATTTTGGCAGATTGTATGCAAAATGCAAAATTTGATGAACAGCATTTAGCCTCAGAATTAAAAACTGTTATTCAAGAATTAAAAATGTACAAAGATAAATATTGGATGTTAATGCTTGAAAAAGCTTCTGAGCTTATTTATCCATCAAATCATCCATACCATTTTCCAATAATAGGCTATAAACAAGATTTGCTAAATTTATTTGCCCAGCAATTAAAAGATTTTTATAAAAAATATTATGGCCCACAAAATGCTACTCTTTTTATTGTTGGTGATATAGATCTTGATAAAGCAATAGAGATGGCGAAATTAGATTTTGGTGATATTAAGTCGGGAAATATTTCAATTGAAAAAATTGAACAAGAAAGAATTCAACCAGAATTATTTGTTCAGCATAATACCTATATATATGAAAATGTTCAAAAAGAACAATTGGGCTTTTATTGGCTTGTACCAGGCATAAAAGATTTGGATGAAAATTTACTTAATTGTGTTGAATTTATTTTGGGTCAAGGTCAATCTAGCAGATTATATAGAAGACTTGTTGATGAGGAAAAAGTTGCAATCGATTTAGCTGTTTTTACGGATTTATTAAAAGATGCTGGAACCTTTTTAATATTAATTGAACCAGTGGATGGTAAACGTGAGCAATGTAAAAAAATAGTTGAACAAGAATTAATAAAATTAATTCAACATGGTGTTACTGATCAAGAGTTACAAAAAATTATTAACACAAAAAGTAGAGAATTTTTTGAAAAACTACAAAGTTTATCATATTTTACCTACGAATGGATAAAATCTTATTTATTCAAAAAAAATGAATATGAAATTTTTGAAAAAATTAATAAATTTTCCGAAATTAAATCTGAACAGATACAGAATTTTATTAGTCAATATTTGGATCCATTTTTAATTAACCAGATTACTTTATTGCCTTTGCCGGAAAATAAAAAATCTCACTGGGAAAAGTTAAAAAAAGAATCAGATGAACTTGATATTCAAATTTTAGCAAAGCATAAACGAACAACAAATATCGAAGAACCAAAATTTTTAAATAAATTAAATTCTCCGGCAAAATTAGATTTTGAGTTTCCAAAGCCAGACAAAAAAATTGTTTTAGATAATGGTTTGACGGTTATATTAAAAAATAATACTGAATGGCCAATTTTAAATTTGATATGCAGATTTAAAGATGCAGAATTTTATAGTCAATCAAAAGATGGTATTGTTTTAAATTTGATGATGAATCTTTTGATTGAAGAATGTACGGGGTTTACAAAAAAAGAAAATGTCGATTTTTTTGAAAATTTGGGAGCCAGTGTTTCTTTTGATGTTAGTGGTGGTGTGCTTGATTGTTTAAATAATAATATTGAACTTATTTTGGAACGGTTTTTTCTTGTTCTTACAAAACCTGATTTTAAAAAAGATTCTTTAGAAAAATTGAAAAATATTTTTATAGATTTGTATCAAAGGGCAAAAGATTCTCCTAATTCTGTTGCAAAAAAATTACTTGAAAATTTAATATATAAAGGTCAATCCAATGATTGGTTTTTTGATCAAGCTATAAATTTAATTAAAAATGTTGATATAAAAACTATTTATGATTTTCATAAAAAATATGTTACTCCAAGAAATATGATTGTTTCTATCTCGGGTAATTTCGATATAAATTTATTAGAAGCCTCTTTGATTGATGTTACAAAAAATTGGTCGGGTGAGAAAGTTGAAATAGATTATAAAGTAAAATCAAATTTTGAGCCTGGCAACCAAGTTAATTATTTTATGTTACGAGATCAAGTTGTGCTTTTATTAGGACAGCCTAGTTCAATTGATATTTATAATCCAGATTTGATACCAATAAAATTATTAAATATGATTTGTTTTGATTCTTTGGGGTCTCGTATTTTTCAATTAAGAGAACAAACAGGCCTTTTTTATACTGCTGTTGGATCATATGCAGCTAATGCTACAAAAAATAAAGGCTTTGATTTTGTAGGAGCCATTTTGAGTCTTGATAGATTGTCTGAAGCTAAAAAAGTTTTAATTCAAGTTATAAATAATTTTGCAAATGGTGGTGTGACAAAAGAAGAGTTGGATGCTGCAAGACAAATGTATTTAAAAAATTTGATAGATCTTACTGCTAGTAACGAACATGTAGCTTCTATGTTTGCTAGATTGCAAGCATTTGATTTAGGTTTTGATTATTATGACAAAGCTTTAAAGCGAGTGCAAACAATAGATTTAAAAGAGTTGAATGAAATCTGTAAAAAATATTTTGTTACTGATAATTTGAGTACTGTTTGTGTCGGAAGAGTTGGAAAAGAAAAACAATAGGGGCAGGATATTATTATGAGAAAAGAGTTAAGTATAGGCACAAGCGATTTTAAAGAACTCATAGAAAATAATTTTTATTTTGCAGATAAATCTCTCTTTATAAAAGAGATAATAAAATCTGGGGCAAAAGTTGTACTTTTTCCAAGGCCAAGAAGATTTGGTAAAACTCTTAATATTTCTATGCTCCAATATTTTTTTGAGAAAACCATGAACGTGCCTTACGTAGCCTCTGGCCAAGTACGTGGAGATTCTAATAGGCACCTATTCAAAGATCTTAAAATAGAAAAAGATAAAGAGTGCATAGAGCAACAGGGGCAATATCCTGTAGTTTTTTTTACATTTAAAGATGTAAAAGAAGAAAATTGGGCAAACACATTTGAAAAAATAAGGGATATTATTTTTGCTGAGTTTAATAGACACAAATATTTATTAAAAAGTAATTCATTAGATGTTTATGAAAAAGAATATTGTAAAAAAATTATTAATAATTCAGGTACTCAGGTTGATTATGAAAATAGCTTAAAAAAATTAACCGAATATTTAACTAAATGTCATAAAAAAAAGCCAATAATACTTATTGATGAGTATGATTCTCCTATAACTGCTGGATATTTAAATAATTTTTACTCACAAATTATTGACTTTATGCGGGGTTTTTTGTGTGGGGGGCTCAAAGATAATAAATATTTAGAAAAAGCTGTAATTACGGGTGTTTTAAAAATTGCAAAAGAATCTATTTTTAGCGGGGTTAATAATCTAGAAGTTTATTCTATTTCAGATGAGAAATTTTCTGAATTTTTTGGTTTTTTGCAAGAAGAAATAGATGAACTCTTAAAATATTATAATTTTGATGGGGATGTAGAAGAAGTAAAGCATTGGTACGATGGTTATAATTTTGGCAATAACAGAATTTATAATCCATGGTCTATTATCAGTTTTATTAGAAAAGATTTTAAATTTTCTGTTTATTGGGTTAATACTAGTGATAACAAATTAATTAGAGATTTAATAACTAAGGGTGATCATAAATTAAAAAAAGATATCGAAGAAATTGTTGCAAATAAAAAAAATAAACATGTTATTAATGACAATATTGTTTTTACGGATATAGAACATATTAGTGAAGCTACTATTAATCTTTTATTATTTAGTGGTTATTTAACTGTATCTGATATTCAATACGATAATATTGAAAAAGTTAATTTGGGTAATTTATCTATACCCAATGAAGAAATTGCAAGTCTTTATAATAATATAATTATGTATTGGTTTAAAAGAAGCATAGATACTGATGATTACAAATCAATGCTTGATAATTTAATTAATGGTAATATTAAAGAGTTCACAAAATATTTTAATAATTTTGTTTTATCTAGTTTTAGTTGTTTTGATTTGCCAGAAAATCAGTCTGAAAAAGTTTATCATGCCTTTGTGCTTGGAATGCTCATTTCTTTAAATAAAGATTATCTTGTAAAATCTAATCGTGAAAGCGGTTTTGGGCGTTATGATGTGATGCTTATACCAAAAAATAAAAATAAACTTGGGGTTGTTATTGAATTTAAAAAAACAGAAGAGAGTGAGACGTTGGAGCATGCTACAAAAGAAGCTTTGGAACAAATTCAAGCAAGAGGGTATGCTCAAGAATTAAAAGATTTAGAAATTAACAATATTTTATTTTTGGGGATTGCTTTTAAAGGCAAACAGGTTCAGATTTTAAGTGAAAATAACAAAAATATTTAAATTATTTTTTTAAATAAAATCTTATTTTAAAAAAAATTGCTGTAATTGGATTACAGCTTAATAATCTAACTATTATTAATGGTATAGATATATAAATTGGCTTTTGGTCTAAAATTGCTTTTGTGTATTCTCTACAAGAAATATGATATATACATACTTTAGACGGGCCCAATAGAGGCCTTATTGAATCTATTAGAAAAAAAATTATTTTTAAAAATTTTTGTTTTAATTTCATGTGATTTTACACATTTTGAACTAAAAAATCTTTTAGTTGTTCAAAAGTTAAATTAAGTGCAGGTTTATATACAAAAATTATAGAAATTATAGGTTTTTGATACAATTTATGC
>JAIPGX010000044.1 GCA_021735465.1 Candidatus Babeliales bacterium
TAATTGAAGCTTGTATCAAAGTTACAAAAATATTAAATTTTTCTACCATATCTCGTATAGACGGTTTTTTAACAAAAGATGGAAAAATTTATATTATTGATCCAAATTCATTGACAGGAACTGGCCCCGCTACATTTTTATTTCATCAAGCAGCTGAAGTTGGCATGAGTCATACTCAACTTATAAATTATTTAGTAGAAACTGAATTAAAAAATTATAATTTAACGAGTATAATAAACGTGAATTTAAAAAAAAATAACAAAATAAATAATAAAAAAACTAGAGTTGTTGTTTTATTGGGTGGCAATTCTAATGAGAGAGAAATTTCTTTAGAGTCTGGACGTAATGTTTGTTATAAACTTTCTCCGGAAAAATATGAAATTATTCCTGTTTTTTTAGATTCAAAAAATGAACTTTATAAATTAAATCAAAGATTATTGATTCAAAATTCTACACGTGAAATTTCTTTGCTTGTAACTCAAGATTTAAAAATAAATTGGTCTGATTTGCCAAATATCTGTGATTTTGTTTTTATTGGTTTACATGGAGGAATTGGTGAAAATGGAAGCGTCCAAGGGACACTTGAAATGTTCGATTTGCCATATAATGGTTCAGGAGTTTTGACTAGCGCATTATGCATGGATAAATTTAAAACAAATGAATTTTTAAAATCCGGCGAATTTGATGTGCCATTTTCTTTTTTATTATCAAAAACAGAATTCTTTTCAGAAAATTTTATTAAAAATTTTGAAAAATTTTCTGAAAAAATAAATTTTCCGGCAATAATAAAACCTCATGATGATGGCTGCAGCATTGGCGTAAAAAAAATCAAAAATGATGAAGATTTATTTAAAGAAATAGATTTATATTTTAAAGAAACTTTAAAAGAGTATGTCTTAATAGAAGAATTTATTGATGCAATAGAATTGACATGCGGTGTTTTTGGGAATCAAGACGCAATAGTTTTGCCTGCAAGCAAAGTTTTTGTTACAAAAGATGTTTTATCTATGGAAGAAAAATTTTTGCCAGGAGCTGGAGAAAATTTAACTCCTGCACCTCTTAAAAAAGAACACTTAGATTTTATACAAGATAAAATTGCTAGAGCTTATAAATTTTTGGGTTGTGCTGGATATTCTCGCATAGATTGTTTTTTTCAAGAAGCCAAAATTAGTCCAACTAAAAAAGATCGAGTTATTATTTTGGAAGTTAACACGCTTCCTGCATTAACTCCTGCAACCTGTATTTTTCATCAAGCCGCAGAAATAGGTTTAAGACCTATGGATTTTATAGAAAAAATAGTTGAACTTGGTTTTGAAAATTATAAAAATAAATTTACTACAAATTCCCAGAAAGATATCCAAGAGCAGACCTTATAAGTTGATCTAATGGTGCGTTTTGACCAGAATATTTTGCAGTTAAATATTGCATGGCTTTTGATATTTCTGGTTTTGAATAATTTAAAGATACCAAAACATCGTTGACATTTTGCCACATTGTAAAATCTTGTTGAAGTACTTGAGTTTGAACTTTACCTGAAGAAATTAATTTTGAAACTTTATGCTTGAGCTGAACAATTATTTGTTCAGCTTTTTTTTCACCAATACCATTTATTTTACTTAAAGCTTTTTCGTTTTGTGAGCTTACTATCTCTAAAAATTCTCCAGCACTAATTTGGGATAAAATATTTGATGCTATTCCTGGTCCTATTTTAGGGCAATCTATAATCATTAAAAAAACGGTTTTTTCAAGATCATCTAGAAAACCATAAAGAGCTGGACCTTTTTCTTGATTCCAATGCATGTATAAAAAAATTTCAGCTTCTTGATTTAAACTTAAATTTTTAGTCTGTGACATTTGGATCGAAAAACCAATGCCGTTAACTAAAATTGTTACGTTTTTTTCTTCTATTTTTTTTATTTTACCAGCTATAAAATCTATCATGATAATTTATTTTTTTTCATCTATATAGTTTTGATAAAAATTAAATAATTTTTTACTTTTATTAAAAATGTATCAAAAAAGAGACGATAAGATAATTAATATTTTTTTTATTTTAAAATAAAAGTAAAAAATTTATAAATCGTTGTTATACTAACCCAATTAAGTTTTTTTATTCATTTAAATTATTTTTTTAAATTTTTATACCGTTAAATTTAGGTTTGGGAAGTATGAATTTAATAAAAAAAATTTTAATATCAATTCTTTTGGGTAATTTTACTTTTGCTGTAAAACCAATAAGTGAAAATTCAGTTAAGTCCATCAGTGTAGGATCTGGAATTTTATCAGGACTTTTGGCGTCTGGTCTTACTTATAATGCTCTTACAAATAGTGATTTGCGAAATTCGAATATAGGTGAAAAATTTATTACAGGAGTTGCTGGAGTTGGGACAGGAACTTTAGTAGGATTTTTACTTTATAGCATTTTAAATAAATATACTCCCAAGGCTAAATTTGCTGAAGCAAAAGAAATCATAGATTTTATAGAAAAATGTAATGTACAGAATTGTGATTAGTTTGAAGAAAAATAAAAAATTAAAAAAAATATCATTTAAAAAGAGATTTAAGGCTGTTAAATTAGATACTAAAGATTTTAAGTTTGATAGAAATGAAGCCAATAAGAGATAAAATTGTTGTTCAAGCTTGTGCAAACATAGCCTTAATAAAATATTGGGGGAAAAGAGACGAAAATCTTTTTTTGCCAACAAAAAATAGTATTTCAATAAGTATGCCCAATTTGGTGACTACAACTTGTGTACAAGAAAATAGTACTGATCAAATTATTCTTGATAACAAAATTTTATCTGAAAAAGAGAGTAAAAAAATTGTAAATTTTTTAGATAAATTTAGAGAAATTTATAAAATAAAACAAAAATTCAAAATAATTACACAAAACAATTTTCCAACTGCCGCAGGCCTTGCAAGTAGCTCAAGTGGCTTTGCAGCCATAGCTTTAGGTTTGAATAAATATTATGACTTAAATTTATCAAAAAAAGAACTTTCTATTTTAGCTCGTCAGGGCTCGGGATCAGCTTGTAGATCTATTTATAATGGTTTTGTTATCTGGTTCAAGGGACAAAAAAAAGATGGTTCAGATTCTTCTGCGCAGCAATTATTTGATGAATTTTATTGGCCTGAATTTAAAATTTTATCTGTTATTGTGAATGATCAAGAAAAGCTAGTAAGTTCCAGAATTGCAATGCAGCAAACAGTAAATACAAGTTCTTATTATAAAGAGTGGTTAATTGAATCTGAAAATAGAATCCCCAAAGTTATGGATGCTATAAAAAATAAAGATTTTAATAGGGTTGGACAATTGGCTCAAGATGATTGTTTAGGGATGCATAAAGCAATAAGATTGTCTAATCCCAAAATAGATTTTTGGCAAGAGGGCACAAGGGAAATAATAAAAATTGTCGAAAATTTAAATAAAAGTAGCATCGATTGTTATTTTACAATCGATGCCGGACCAAATGTTAAAATTTTATGTCTTGATGAAAATTATGAAGAAATAAAAAAAGTGATTTTAGATAGCAAATTTAGCGTTTTATAAAATTTAAATTTATTGTTTAAAATAACTTTAATAATCTAGATTAGTGAATTGCAGATAGAATTATTTTTTTGATAAATATTTATTAAATCATGTTTTCATAAAATTTGTAATTTGATTGTTTGTATTAAATAATTTAAAATATTATCTTGAGTATGACTAAAAGTGCGACGCGAACCTCGTGGTGTCCCGCGTAATATTTGAATATATAATTTTTGGGGACAAGAATTATGATAAATTTTTTTAAAAAAAGAATATATATAGTTTTTTTATTGTTAACTTTAATTTTTAATTTAAATGCAAAAATTAACAAAACTAATGTAATAATTTCTGTTGTTACTGGTGGATTAATTTTTGGTGGAGTTGCTCTTTTAGAAGAAGTAGAGAGAGAAAGAAAAAAAGAATTATTGGTAGAATTAAATGGTAATGGAGATAATGGAAGTAGTTCAGGAAATAATAATTTTAATCCTGTTTCTAATAATAATAAAGCTGATAATTCTACTTATAATAGTAATAAAGATAATAAAATTTTGCTTAAAGATGTAGTTGGTCAAGATTACGCTGTCAGAGAAGTAAATGAAGTAATAGATTTTTTGAAAAAACCTGAAAAATATAAAAAATTAGGAGCCCAAATTCCGCGGGGGGTTTTAATGGAAGGACCTCCTGGTAATGGAAAAACGCTTATAGCAAGAGCTGTTGCAAATGAAATGGGTTGTAATTTTATTTATACGTCAGCTTCTTCTTTTGTTGAAATATATGTAGGAGTTGGAGCAAAAAGAGTCAGAGAGCTTTTTAATCAAGCTAGAAAAAATAAACCTGCGATAGTTTTTATAGATGAAATTGATGCTATTGGGGCTGCTAGCCGTGGTGCTGGTGGAAATGAAGAATACAGACAAACATTAAATCAAATTTTAGTTGAAATGGACGGTTTTGGTTCACAAGATAATATTATTATTATGGCTGCTACTAACAATGCAGATGCATTAGATCAAGCATTAAAAAGGCCAGGGCGTTTTGATAGAATAATTAAAGTTCCAAATCCAGATGAAAAAAGTAGAAAAGAAATTTTAGAATATTATTTAAACAAGAAGCCAAGATTAGAAAAAGATGATACAATATCAACTTATTTAGCAAAAAATTCTGAAAATTTTAGTGGTGCAGATTTATGCAATGTTGTTAATGAAGCGGCAATGTTGGCCGTAAGGGCTAATGCAAATATGATAAAAAAAGAGCATTTGCAAGAAGCCCTACAAAAAGAAAAAGAGAAAAAGGTAAATAATAACAAATCTAAATTTCAGAATTTGTTAGATAAATTTAATTGATAAGAGTTTTTATTAATAAAATTTAAATAAAAAAAAGGAGAAATTGTGTTTTTGATAATACTTTTGTATGCGATACTTGCTAGTACTTTTACTTTGGCAAAAACAGTTCTTTTTTATGCAAAACCATTTTTTATAATCGGTTTTCGTATGACTTTAGCAGGGATTCTGTTGTTGCTATTCCAAACAATAATTAATAAAAAAAGAGTTTTGCCAAACAAAAAAGATTGGCCTTTATTCTTTAAAGTCTCACTTTTTCATATATATTTCTTTTTTATGCTAGAATTTTGGGCTTTACAGAAAATGCCTTCATCAAAAGTTACTTTGATTTATTCTGTTACACCTTTTGTTGCCGCAATTTTATCTTATTTTTTACTAAAAGAAAGATTCTCTAAGCAAAAAATGTTTGGAATATTTTTGGGCTTTATAGGTTTATTTCCAATATTTTTCTTAGAGCAAACTGGTTCAGAAGGTGCTAGTTTTTTTAGTATTTCTTTAAGAGAAGTAGCATTGCTTTTATCTGCTACCTTTGGTTGTTATGCGTGGTTTGATATAAAGAAATTAATGGATAGAAATTACCCGTTATTAACAATTAATGGTATAGCAATGTTAACTGGTGGAATTTTAGCACTTATAACTACGTATTTTGTAGACGGGTTTTCTCCCTGTCCTATCTATGATTTTTGGCCATTTATTTTTTGGCTTATGATTTTGATTTTTGTTTCTAATGTAGTTTTTTACAACCTGTATGGTTGGCTTATAAAAAAATATTCAATTACGCTTGTAACCTTTGTTGGGTTTTTAAGCCCAGTATTTGGAGCACTTTTTGGATGGTTTTTTTTAGGTGAAAATATTTCTTGGCACTATTTTGTTTCTTTATTTATTATAATAATTGCTCTTTTTGTTTTTTATAAATCAGAGAGGCTTAATGCCAGAAATTAGATATTTATAATATGATGATATTGTTATTAATTCTTCATGAGTATAAAATTTGATTTCTTTTTCTTTTGTTAAAAGAGAAAAATCTAAAATACCAACAGCATCTTTTATTGTTATAATTCGATGTGCTATTACTATTGTTAACGATTTTTTTGCTATAGAAAGAATAAGGTCAGTTATGGTTCTTTCACTTAGAGTGTCAAGGCTACTGGTAGGTTCATCTATAAGAACAATTGGTGGATTGAAATAGTTGGCTCTTAAATAGAGATTAGCAAAATTAAGACGTTGACGTTGTCCTCCTGATAAATTTAAACCACTTTCACCAATGCTAGTATCTAATTTTTCTTTATTCTTGAAAAGGTGCCATATATCAATTTTTTCTAAAATTTCAATTAGTGTTTCATCGCTATATATGATTTGATTTTCTTTTTGTGGTAGGCCAAATAGTAAATTATATCTTAAAGTTCCAAACATTTGACTAGAAACTTGGCCTTGCAGCGCTATTAGTTTTTGACGAATTAAATCGTCAATTTTGTAAATATCTATATCATTTATTTTGACTGTTCCGATTTCTGGTTTTAATTGCCCGCCTAATATTGAAAGAATTGTGCTTTTACCTATTCCAGAAGGTCCTATTATTCCATATAATTTGTTTTCCTGATTTTTTTGTATTGTTAGATTTAGATTATGACCATCAAATATTTTTGCTGTTTTACCATAAGTGAATAATATATTTTCCATTGATATTGATATTGTATTTGTTTCAATTTTTTCTTTAATATCAATTTGATTATCTTGGGGTAATACAGGAAAAGTTTGTTCTCCAAAATTTTTTATATATGAAAATAAATCATTTATTCGAGTTAATGATTTTGTAATATGCCTTACTGGTCGTTCTATTTTTGTGACTTCGTAAGCACTCCTCATATACATAACAATTAAAGATATACCTATGGCAACTGATAGAGTATTATTCTTAATTAAAAAGAAGACGTAAAAAGATAAAAAGACTAAACTTATTAAATATAAAAATTTTACTAAAGTATAAATAACTAAATAAAAGAAATATGATTTGTTTTCTATATGCATTGTACTGATATTGTTTATTTTAAGGGCTTTATTTATATTTTTGGTTGCAAAACTTGTTCTTATTAAATTTATTTGATTTATTGTCTCAAGACTAATTGCTCTCAATTTATCTTCTGTTTTAATAAATTTTTTTTCCAGAGGAGTGACTGTTTTTTTTGAAAAAATTAAGTTTACTATGATTATAGAAATTAATAATAAAGTTGTTACAGCGCCCATTGTTAAGTTATATGCACTTAGGGAGATAATAATAGTTGTAAGGCTAATAGTTAAGGGCAAAATATCATAAAAAAAACTATCTAATAAATCTTCAAATGCTTTTGACCCTCTTTTTATTTTACTTAAAACTGTTCCGGTGGATTTTTTTGTATGAAATATTGGATCTATTTGTAGTAATGTTTGATGCGCTCTAAAATTTATACTGTGAACTAATTGAATTTGCGCTGTAATTATTTTTGTGCGGGTAAAAAAACTGAACATATAAATTATTGACCAAAAAATAAAAATTAATAAAAGATAAATTAATTGATTTGAAGATAATGTCCAACCAATAAAAAGAATACAAAGCGTGTTAAAAATTGAATTTATGGTTTCGCCAAATATCCCCATTAATATAGGTTTTTTGAGTGTTATAAAAACTTTAAACCAATTAGCTTTGAAATCTATTGGTAATAAGTTTAAATTTTTATTTATGTTTTCTATTGAGAATTTTTTTAAAAAATTAATGACCATAAATTTACATATCTTCTCTGTTTTAATTATTTAACGTATTTTTAAATTAGATATAAAATAGCTTAAATTTAATTAAATTTTCAATAAATAAAAAATTTAATTAAATTTTTTTATGAAATTAAATTTTGGATCAAACTTCTTTTGTTGTAATTTTGGATTTAAAATCCTTAAATAACCTGCAGTGTCAGCTCCTACTTGTGCCATATATTGCCAATTACCATTATTTAAAATTGGATCATAATCTACTAGTTTTTTAGCAAAGTATTTTTCTCCCCAAATCCAATTAATTTTTAATCTTAAAGCTAGATAATTAGAAACTAACATGCGACATCTATTGTTAATAAAGCCAGTTAAGTTTAATTTTTTTATACTTGCATTTACAAAAGGCTCGTCTGTTTTTCCTGAGTTCCATTGATTAAAAATTTTTTTGTTATATTTCCATTTAATTTTTGGTTTTTTTAAAGTTGATTCTAATAATTCTGAATATATAAAATATAGATTATAATAAAATTCTCTCCAATATAATTGTCTTATTAACTCATGATTTTTGTTTAAAGTTTTAATTACTTTGTAATAAACTTTTCTTATAGATACGCAGCCTGTATTTATATAAGCAGAAAGTTCTGTAGTGCCCTTAATAGAAGGAAAATCTTTTATTTTTTGATAATTTTTAAAATATTTTAGATTTTTCAAAATTTTATTTGCCTGTTCAAAACCTCCATGACTATTGATATTCTTATTTATTTTTAATTTGGATAATAAATCTTCTGCCGTAAATTTTGTTTTTATATCATAATTTTTTGCTATAAAATTTTTAAAATTATTTTTAACTGGTTTTTTAATTTTTAAAATTTGTGCTTTTCTAAAAAATGGAGAAAAAACCTTATAAGCAGATTTTATTTTTTTTTGAGCATTTGGTTTAATAGTATTAATTTCATGTAATAAAAAATCATTAAAAATATTAAAATCTATTTTTTGATTATTGCATATTTTTTGAATTTTTTGTTCTTGTTCAATATGTTCAGGATGATAAAGCCTATT
>JAIPGX010000045.1 GCA_021735465.1 Candidatus Babeliales bacterium
TATTGGACATTCACAATATTGTATATCACATGGCTTACACTGACATGTTGAAGATAAATAATGTACTCTCATAAAAGAATGATGTGGTTTATTTGTAATATCGATCAAACCTGGATATTCAATTACTGCACCACTCTCTGTTTCAAATAAAACTCCAAATCTTGAAGAAAGCATATCTCCTTTTTTTAAGGGAAGAATAGTAGTTAAAACAGTTTGTAAATTTGGAACAAATGTTAAAAATACTGAATCTTCATGTAAATAATGTACGCCATTAATAATAATTTCAGGGTGAGAAACAGGTGTTCCTGTAATTGGGGTAGGAACAATACCTCTTAAATTGGTGGAATCAAAACCTATACTTACAACGTAATAACCTGTTTTAGGTGCCTTGTAATGTGGATAAGGAGTAAGTGATACGTTATTATTTGGATCATCTACAATAGTATCATAAGGAACGTTGTCACCAAGAACGTATCCAAAAACAGTATTAGTTATTTCTAAATCTGCTCTATATTTTGTGCAAAGATCATCAAAGCATATATCATTTGCATAAAGTTTGTTTATTTTTGCTTCACATGCAGATAATCTTTTAACAAATTCACAATCTACCCACAGTTTTTCAATTTTAGCCTTTTTTGCACAAAGATCACAAGTGCTAATAACTTTGCTCCAGATTTTTTCTATTTTGGCTTTTCTGGCAAATAAACACTTAATTCTGGCAACTTTAGCTTCTAAACATTTTACATAAATTTTTCTGGCACAAATTTCACAAACGTTTAATCTTTTTGGAGGGCAACAATTATAATTATGATGATTATAACCTTTGGCCTCTAATGTATCTAAATCTTCAATGAGCGCGGCTATATCACTGTTGGATGGAAGATTACTTTTAACTTCTTCAGTTTTTCCGCCAAAAAGACCTGATAAAAAGCCTTTTGTTTCAGGGGATCTTGTTTCAATTTTTTTTTCGGCATTAAGAGAGCCGAATAAGAAGACTACTAATAATAATTTGATATAATGTTTCATTAAAATAACTCCTTACACTAAATTATTTAATTTTTTTAGTTTTAATTAAATCTTCATGTACCTTTTTTAGTCTTGAGCAAAATCAGATTCAAAATTCCAATCCCACCAGTTACCTGCAGGTTTGTTGCTTAATTTAGGATCTACTAGTGCTGGGATTGTTGGATTGATCAATGATTCTTGACGTGCATAATTAGGTTTGCCATAACCATGTCCATAGTTGTTGTCACATTGACAACCATAGTCATCGCAATAATCATAACCATGATGTCCATGATTATAGTTTTCGTGATGGTCATCACAATAATCATGATCCATATGAGAATGTTCATAATTTATTGAACATTCACAATGTTGCATGTCACATGGCTTGCAATAGCAATTTGAAGATAAATAATGAATTATGAAGAAAGTGTTTTTTTTACCATTTAACAAATCTACTGTACCTACGTATGGAACAAGACCTGCCCCAGGTTTTTGCCACATGATGTCCATTCTTGCTGAAAGCACATCATCTTTTTTCAAAATAGCTACAGCAGTTAACATGGTTCGTTGTGACATAGAAAATGTTAAATAGGCATTTTGGGTAGCAATAAGACATGTTCCATTAATCCAAACTGATGGAACAGTAATAGGAGCTCCGTTAATAATATCGGCACCTTGTAAATTTGTTCCATCAACAGCCAATGTAAAAACATAATAACCGGTCTTAGGAACAGTATAAATATAACTAGGATTTAAAGATGCATTATGATTTGGATCATCTACGATAGTGTTAAAAGCAATATCAGTACCAAGATTATATCCAACTAAAGTTGTTGAGATGGTTAAATCGGCTTTGTATTTTGTGCAAAGATCATCAAAACAGATATCATTTGCCCATAGCTTGTCAACTTTTTCTTTGCAGACATACAAATCTTTAACAAATTCTTTATCTACCCATAATTTATCTATTTTTGCTTTATATGCGCATAAATTACATGTAGAAACAACTTTGCTCCAAATTCTTTCTATTTTGGCTTTTTTTGCAAACAAATCTTTGATTCTAGCAACTTTAGCTTCTAAGCATTTTACATAAATTTTTTTAGCACAAATTTCACAAACATTTAATCTTTTTGGAGGACAACAATTATAATTATGATGATTGTAACCCCTAGCTTCTAATATATCTAAATCTTCGATAAGTGCAGACATATCACTGCTGGATGGAACACTGCTTTCAAAAAGACCTTTTGTTTCAGGGGAACTTGTTTCAATTTTTTTTCCGGCGTTAAGAGAGCCGAATAAGAAGACTACTAATAATAATTTGATATAATGTTTCATTAAAATAACTCCTTACAAATTACTCCTTAAATTCACTACCTATCAATAACCATCCAAATTTTTTTGTTAAATTAATTTTTTATCCTTTCACCTCCCAAAAATTAAAATTTTTAAACAGATACCTTAAACTAGGAAAAGTAGGGCAATGTAAATCTAGGAATACAAAAAAATTTGCTTGAAAGCTAATGCTTTTTTCACGGCAAGTATTAAAAAAATTTTTTAAAATTTCGAAAGATAATATATATATATATATTATCTTTCGCGTACTATATTTTTACAAAAAATTCATTTCTAAAAATATTTTTTTTGACACTACTTTTTTGAAGCATTAAAATTCTTATCAACTTTAAAAATTGGATATCTGCATATATTCAATTTTTAAAATTTAAAAATAAAAAAATTAGGAGTAAACAGGAAGTAGGAGTAGTAAAATGTTAAAATATGATATTCATTTTTTAAAATTAATTTTAAATATTTCACGTAAACTTTCTTTAGTTCAACAAATGACTTGGAATTATTTAATATTTTTTTCATTTAATCAATTACATGAAGAAGAAGAACATAAAATTTCTATAGCAAGATTAAATAACTATTTAAAATTAAATAATAATTTAAGGTCAAATTACATAAAAGATAAATTACTTAAAATGACGAATAATAATAATAATAATAATAATAATAATAATTTTGTTTATTTAACTTATTATTTTTCTGACATAAAAATAACCAACAATACAATTTACTATAAATACCCATTAGAACTCTTACCAATTATCTCAAATCCTTGTGTTTTAAATGTGACAAAAAAATTAATAAACACAAGATTTTCATCTAAATTTACATTATTTTTGTATGAATTTTGTTTATATTACCAACTAATGGAATGCATACACCTTGTGCCATTGGATGCCATTAAAAATTTTATGGGAATTTCCCATAATCAATATTTAAGCGTTAACGCTTTTCATAAAAATATAATAATTCCTGCTTTATACGAAATTAATCAAAAAACTTCTTTAGACGTTTCAATAAAATATAAAAAAAATGGAAAAACCACTCTAGGCTTAATTTTTAAAATAGAAGAAAAAGACAAAGAAAAATTAAATAGTTTTTTAGAAGAAAGAGAAAAAAGATTTAATTTTTTTCTAGAAAACATTGCTTGCTCTCGCTATTATAAGTTATCAAAAATTGGTCAACAAAAATTGGATATTTTGTTTGAAAATTGGTGTATTCAAAACAATTTTGTTTTCAAAAATATGGTTTCAAAACAATTAATTAAAAAAGACTTTCTTTACAAATACTGCCTTGCCCCATATGAAAAAAATATAGAATTATGGAATGATTGCACTAATTCTGAAAAAATTAAAAAACAATCAAAAATTATAAATTTAAAAACAAATATAGATTTAGATCTTGTAAATATTTGAATTTATTAGATTTAAATATTTTTTAAACTTTATCAACAAGCCGTGCTGAATTCTTTGCATGACCGTAAAGATCAGTATGAATATGTTCAATAAAGAAAAAATTATTATTTTCAACACTAAAACCATCTAAATTTTGTGCGTTGTACTCAAGTTCAGATTTAATTATTGGTAAATGCGATTCTTCGTTTAACAAAAAATCATAATAAGATTTTTGATATTGCTGCATAAAAGATGTTGATATTTTCAAAATAAAATCATATGGATTTCGAATTATGCTTTCTTGCAACATTTCTTTCTGTTCCAAAAAACGAAAACAATTTTCATCTTCATGTTTTTTGCACAAACAGCAAAATTCACATAATGGATGCAAGCCAATAAACCTGTTTTTTTTACTAGAAAAATTATGTGGGCATCTTTTTTTTACGTCATTTATTTCTTGTATTGTCAACCCATAATCAGAAATTCCCTCTATAACAATTACAGGGGAATCGTCTGAGATAAAGGCACCATTTGAAATTAAAAAATTGTATAAGTGCATACCATCTTCACAAATGCATTTTACTTTTACAAAAAGAGCATTTTCCATAACAAAAAGTTGTGAAAAAGAAATTGCAGAAAAAAAAATAAAAGAAAAAATTATTATTTTTAAATTTTTAAGATTAGACAGCAACATGCAGTTAATAATATGATAAAAAATTAAAAAATAAAAGCTAATTTTGTTTAAGCCCAGAAAACTTTGAAACTAACTTAAACAAAATCAGCTTTTATAATTACAGTATTTTTTATTTTATTGTTATCGTTAACTGACCAAAATTTTGGCCAAGCCTGTTTAAAAATAATTTAATTCCAGCATATTTTGGGTAAACAATAATTGTTGAATTTATATCTGAAAATTGCTCTGGGTTTTTAGATATAAAATCATGAATACCTAAAAGTTCATCTAACAATTTGCAATCTTGTCCAGTTATTTGCGCTATTCTTTTTGAAGATAAAATAAAATCTTTGGTATAATCAAAACAAATTCTACTCAAAGCTGTTTTGGCTTTTTCATCATTTTTTTTGTTAAAAATAAATTTGCGCAATATATCACTTTCAATTGATATAATTGGAAAGCTTTCAATAGCTATAGATTTTTTATCAACAATAGCCATTAGATGAGTCAAACAATTGTTAGTTTCTAAAAAATTATTAGCAGTTGGTAAAGAAAGTTTACTAGACCTTGTTGAACGTCGCGCACTTTCTACATCTGAATCTCTTGGACTTGCCGGACTTAAAGATCTAGCAGAGTCAGGTCGATTTACTGGAATAAAACGTATTGTCCCTCTTGAACTAGTTGGAAACCCCTGTCTTAATAAAGTCGAATCAGCTGAACTTGTTGGAGCACTATGGATTAAAATAGAATTATTTGAACTTGCTGGACTTACTGGTGGATGCATAAAAAATGGATTTGTTGGACTTGTTGACCCTATTAGATTTAAATTTAATTTCATATTATTACGCACAGAACCTACGTGCTCGCTTTCTGAGTGTTCGTTTTCTATATCAGCAATATTTTCTGGGCTATTACTTCTTTGTTCAGAAAAATTCGTCGGTAACTCAAAAAGATCTACTAATTCTTCTCTATCTTTAAAAAAAGAACTACTTAAAAATAAATTTAAAGCTAAATATTTGATAATTTTTTGTAAATCTTGGCAGGACATTGGCGCAATAGCACGAATAAATATTCTATCATTTATTCTAGCTTGAAAATCCATTGGATCCAAATTACAAAGATCTTTTAAAAGATTTAATAATCTAGTATTTGAATAAAAATCTCCTATAATTAAGGCATTTATATGACATTGGTTATTTCCTGCAATTCCATCAAAAAGAAATAATTTACCTGCACAAAATTCTCTTAAAGCTTTAACTATTAAAAAATAGCTACAAATATCTTTTTCTGATAACTGTAGTCTTTGTTCTGATAAAGATAACGTATGATTATTTTCATGAAATAAAAAATCAAAAAAGGGCGAAGCTAAATTTTTTTGATTAAATTTAACTTTGCCCCTTTGTTTACCAAAATTAGTTTGTTGCGCAGAATCTTGCGCAGGTTTTTGAATAACTTCTTGTTCAGTTTCTTGCATTGGATATGCTGAAAAAACAGAAAAACCAAAAATATAAATAAAAAGTTCAAAAAATAATCTCTTTTTATTTATATTCATAATAACCTCCAATAAAATAATTTATATAAATAAAACTTATATAAATGTAAAAAATTAATAATATACTCTACATAGTTTGATAGTTTATGGTTTAATTTTATATTAGTCAATTTTTTATAAAAAATGGCAAAAACATTAAAAAAAGAGAAAAATATGAAAAAATTATCAATAAGCATAAGTGATTTTAAAGAAATTATAGAAAATGGGCATTATTTTTTAGACAAATCTCTTTTTATAAAAGAGATAATAAATTCTGATGCAAAGGTATTACTTTTACCCCGCCCCAGAAGATTTGGTAAAACGCTTAATCTTTCTATGCTCAAATATTTTTTTGAAAAATCTCAAGAAACTAATAAACAATTATTTAAAGACCTTGGTATAGAAAAAGAAAAAAAAATTATGAATCTACAAGGACAGTATCCTGTAATTTTTTTAACCTTTAAAGATATAAAAGAGCTTAATTGGGATAACACAATCAGTAAAATAAAAGATCTTATTGCTCAAGAATTTAGTAAACATGATTACTTAGTAAACAGTAATACACTAAAAAATTTTGAAAAAGAATATTTTAATAATATTATTAGCAAAAAAGCAGAACAATCTGATTATGAAAATAGTTTAAAAAATCTTTCTATATGGCTTGCTAAATTTTATAATAAAAAAACTATTATTCTTATTGATGAATATGATTCACCAATAACCGCTGGTTATTTAAAAAATTATTATGACCAAATTATAGGTTTTATGCGAAATTTTTTAAGCGCGGGGCTCAAAGATAATTCTTATTTAGAAAAAGCAGTAATTACCGGTGTCTTGCGTGTTGCAAAAGAATCTATTTTTAGCGGCCTTAATAATTTAAAAGTTTATTCTATTTTAAATGAAAATTTTTCTGAATATTTCGGTTTCCTACAAAACGAAGTTGAAGAAATTTTAAATTATTATGGCTTAGAAAGTAAGATCGCTGAAGTAAAAGAATGGTATGATGGCTACAATTTTGCGCAAAATAAAATTTACAATCCATGGTCTATTATAAATTTTATAGCAGACAAAGGAGAATTTGGCATTTTCTGGGTTAATACCAGTGATAACGAACTTATCAAAAATTTAATAACTAATGGTGATGAAAATTTAAAAAAGGATATTGAAAGTATTGTTGCAAACAAAATTAACAAACATATAATCAATGACACAATTATTTTTAAGGACATAGAAAAAATAAGCGAAAGTACACTTAATTTATTGCTTTTTAGTGGTTATCTTACCGTCTCAGGAGTCAAATACAACAAAAATCAAGATGCATTTTTAGGAAAACTTTCTATTCCAAACAGAGAAATAAGAAGTCTTTATAAAAATATAATACGCTACTGGTTTAATGCTAGTATAGGCAAAGATAATTACAAATTAATGCTCAAGAATTTAATAAATGGCAATATTAAAGAATTTCAAGATTATTTTAGCAATTTTGTTTTATCCAGTTTTAGTACCTTCGATTTGCCTGAAAATGAATCTGAAAAAGTTTATCACTCTTTTGTTCTTGGGATGCTTATTTCTTTGAATAAAGATTATATTTTAAAATCTAATAGAGAAAGCGGTTTTGGTCGTTATGACGTAATATTAATTCCAAAAAACAAAAATAAACTTGGCATAATTCTTGAATTTAAAAAAGCAAAAGAAAAAGAATCTTTAACTGAATCTTCTCAAGATGCCTTAAAACAAATTCAAGATAAAAAATATGATCAAGAATTAAAAGACTTAGGTATAAAAAATTTATTGCTACTTGGAATTGCATTTAAGGGTAAAATGGTTGAAATTTCAAGTATGGGAAAAATATGAAAAAAATATTAACAATTGGTGGCGCAACGCAAGATATTTTCTTGCATTATGAAGGCGCTGATTTTATGTCGATAACAAAAAAAAATAATGTCGAATATTATATGCTCTTTGAATCCGGAGAAAAAATAGAAGTAGATGATATTTTGTATACAACTGGAGGAGGTGCAGCAAATTCTGCTGTTTCTTTTAAGCGTTTAGGTTTTGATGCAACCTGTTTTTGTAAAATAGGCACGGATAATACAGGAAATTTTATTTTAAAAGAATTAGAAAAAGAAAATATAAATACAAAATTCATAACAAAAACAGATAAAATTATTTCTGGACGCTCCTTTATAATTCATTCTATTCGCAGAGAACGCACAATTTTTGCATACAGAGGCGCAAATGGATTTTTGCAAGAATCAGAATTACCAATAGAACAAATAAAAAACAGTGATCAGTTATACATAACTTCTTTAAGCTATGATTCTGCAAAATTGCTACCCAAAATTGTCAAAACAGCTAAACAAGCAAATGTCCCTGTTGCAATAAACCCGGGAGTAAGTCAATTATCAAATGGAACACTAAATCTAAAAGAATCTTTAAAAGATATAGATATTTTTATATTAAATAGTTCTGAAGCACAAAAATTTATGCTTG
>JAIPGX010000046.1 GCA_021735465.1 Candidatus Babeliales bacterium
CAATTGTAAGTTGAGCTGCATCACCAATTATTAATTCGTTTCCGTTGCCATCAATAATAGTGTCACCACAAAAATTTAAAACAGAATAATCGGGAATTGTGAGATTCCCTTCTAAAAATATCGCATTACCTCGACCATTTATTTTGCCGCCACTAGAAAGTGTTACATTTGCGTCTAAAGTAAGATTGCTTAATAATTCTATTTGACCTGTTCTTTTTAAATCTATGCCGCCTGAGACAGAAATAAAGGTGTCTAGGAATGCAGTGCCTGTAGGAAGTACAGAAAAACCATTATTTAAGCGTACAAACCCTTGTGCCATATAATATCCATCTGTACCCTCATCATGAAAGATCAAATGGTCACTAATATATTGAATATTAGTTGTGCCATCAAGAATTGATTTTGGTAAAATTTTTGAACAAAAAATAAAAAAAAATATAAATATAAAAAATAATATTTTTTTCTTCACTACTATACTCCCTTTAATTTCCCGTTTTAAATGCTTTTAACTCTTTTTTTAAAAAAATAAAATATTTTATTTTTAATAGCCAAACTCAAAATTTTTAAAATTCTTGTACAACCCAATCAGATTCAAGGACATTTTTTTCTTTTAAATCAAAATTTAAACCAATAAGAACAAGTTTTTTATTTTCTAACCTAAATTTCTCGTAATATTTTTTGTCGTTGATTTGTTTTAAAGCTTTATCAGCACTCTTATTTATTTTAAATTCTATTATATAGACATCTGTGTTAGTTTTAACAACAGCATCTATGCGACCAATATTGGTTCTATCTTCCACAATTACATCCATACCAACAAGTTTCATAGTTACATAAAAAATAGATTGATAATATTTTTCTATACTAAGCTTTGTTACTTTATTACTTTGCTTTTTTTTTCTAGAACTTATTTGAATATCATATGGTATACTTGCAAAAAAAGTATGGATCACTCTAAAAAATTTTTCTAAATCATTTGAAAATAATGTATTTCTAAATTCTTCTATATAACTAGAATATTTGGTCACTTTGAGTTTTGTCATGCTTTCTATAATGTGATTTGTTAGTGAGAATCTTACCTCATGATTAGGATAAGTCAGCGTAAAATTAAACGTTTTAGGATTGTAATCTTTTATTGTCAAATAACCTGTTTGAAAAAGCAAATTTTCTAATGGCACTTGACCTATTTCATATGTTCCCATATTTGCTTCATTTACTATTGCATTTTCTATATCAAATAATGGATAATTTTGCTCTTTTATTAATTTAATTAAAAATGTTGGTGTTCCTGATTGAAACCAGTAATTTTTTAGGCTTTGAGCATCTAATGCCAACAAAATAGAAAATGGATTGTATATTTTATAATTTTCTTCTATTTTTTTTATTTTTTCTGTGTCGTGTTTTTCTATTTCAATTGGTTCTTGAAAACAGTACCCATCATACCAATCGGTTAATTCTTGCATAATTTGTTCTTTTGTTATTCGTTTTTTTTCAGCAAACCTTGCTATATAGTCTGTAAAGTTTTCTAAAATTTCTTTTTTTGTATACCCAAAGCTTGTAGAAACGCGTTCATCCAGAGATATATCTTTTAGATTATTCATACTAGAAAATATCGAGGTTCTTGAAAATTTGCTTACGCCTGTTATAAAAATAAATCTTAAATTTTCGCTGCAAGCTTTTACTGTATTATAAAATTCTTGTAAAATTTCTCTCAATTTATCAGCTAAATCTAAATTTGTTATATTTGATATTAGTGGATAATCATATTCATCGACAATTAAAACAGGTTTATTTTCAAAATTTTTTTCTAATTCTAATATTAAAAATTTAAGCTTACTTGTAATAGTTTGATATTTTGCAAGATCTAAATTGTTTTTATAAGCAATACTGTCTAATTCGTCATGTAAATCACTTAAAAAATTTTCTACATTTCTATGTGAAATACTAGAAAAACTAATTTTTATAATTGGATGTTTTTTCCATGCATAACCACTATTATAAATATATAAACCCTTAAACAATTCCTTATTCCCGGCAAAAATTTCTTCAAATGTCGAACAAGTCAAAGATTTCCCAAATCTTCGGGGTCTTGATAAAAAATAAACTTGTCCTGTTTTTATCAAGGTATATAGATATTTGGTCTTATCTACATAAAGATAATCATTTTCTATTATTTGCCTAAATCCTTGTATCCCTATTGGCAAATTTTTTAATTTTTTTGTCATTTTTAATCTCCTTTTTTTTAAATCTTAGCCCAAAAATTTTTTAAAAAAGCCGGAGATGCCTCCAGAAGAATTTTTAACTTGTTCTCCAAGTTTTTTGTCATATTCTAAAAGTGCTTTTTTAGTTTCTTCATCTAATTTTGTTGGAATATCACATTGAGTTATAAAAACTAAATTGCCTTTTTGATTATATCTGCCAGGAATAGCAAAGCCGTTGCCAACAATAATAATTTCTTTTCCTACTTGGCAACCCTTAGGAATTTTTACTGTATGTTTTGAGCCATCAATACTTTCAACTTCAATTTGGCATCCCAAAACAAGTTGTGGATAAGTAAGATTTAAATTTGTTATAAGATCATTATTTTTGCGCCAAAATTGTTTGTCTGCTTCTATATTAACAGTTATATAAAGATCGCCAGCAGGGCCACCAAAAATTCCAGCATCCCCCTTGCTTTTAACTCTTAATTCTGCGCCATTAAAAATGCCGGCAGGAATATTTATTGATATTTTTTCTCTTTTTTGAATCCTTGTTTGTCCATGACAAGTTGCGCATGGTGATGTAATTTTAAATCCTTGTCCACCACATGCATCACAAGGCTGAGAAAATGCAAAAAAACCTCGTGAAAAGTTTACAGTACCTGTGCCATGACATTTTTCGCAAACGGATGTTTTTGTGCCCGCTTTTGCACCAGAGCCATTACAAGTTTGGCATACGACATAGTGATATATTAGAACATCTTTTTTTACACCCAAAAAAGATTCTTTTAAGCTAATTTGAATTGAAGATGTAAGATCATGGCCTCGCATAGGCGTCGGACCAGTTTTTTTAGCTCGACCGCGTGTTCTTTGTCCTCCACCAAAAATATCTCCAAATATATCGCCAAAACTTGAAAAAATATCACTAAAATCTGCCCCTTGTCCAAAGCCAGGACCGCCTTCCATTCCAGCATGACCGAATTGGTCATATTGTTTGCGTTTATTTTCATCTCCGAGAGCTTGATAAGCTTGAGAAGCTTCTTTGAATTTATCTTCAGCTTCTTTATTATTTGGATTTTTATCCGGATGATATTTTAATGCAAGTTTTCTGTATGCTTTTTTAATTTCGTCTTGGCTTGCCGTTTTGGGTACGCCTAAAATTTCATAGTAATCTCTTTTTGTCATAAATTTTCTTTATATTTTTAATGGTTTTTAAGATTTTTGTTTTAAAATAATTTTTAATTAAAAAATTGGTGCCGAAGAGGGGAGTTGAACCCCTAATCCCTTTCGGGAACTAGAACCTGAATCTAGCGCGTCTGCCAATTTCGCCACCTCGGCTAATGTATAGAAAAGTTTAAATTTTAGAGAAAAAGTGTCAATTTTAAATTATAAATTCAGCTTTGATTCATATTTTTTTAGTAAATTTTTATATTTTGTGCAATTTGCCATAGAAGTAAAAATATCCCCGGGTCTTGCTGGTTCAAATTTAAATTCGATATTTTGCTTATTTGTTTCGGTTTTAAGTTGCTCTATTAATTCTAAAAGATTTATACTTTTTCCTGATGCAATATTAAAGATATCGCCTTTTAAGTTTTCTTGTGTTGCACCCTGCATTGCAATTGTCAAATTTGCTTTAACAACTTGTGATACGTGAATAAAATCTCTTGTTTGTTTACCGTCACCAAAAATTGTTAGTGGCTTATTATTTAACAGATTTTCTTTAAATTTAGCAACTACGGCAGCATATTGCCCATTTGGATTTTGTCTTTGTCCGTATACATTAAAATATCTTAAACTTGCAGTGTTAATATTAAATTCTTGTGAATATTTTTTACAAAAGTCTTCGCTTTCTAATTTATATTGTGCATATGGAGATTCTGGGTTAGGGATGTCTTTTTCATTGCAAACGGTATTTTTGTTACCATATATGGCAGCTGACGAAGAAAAAATAAATGTTTTTACATTATTTTTAACACAAGATTTTAATAAGTTATTAGTGCCATCCAAATTTATATTTTTGCATAAAGTTGGATTTTTTACTGAATCTGGTACAGATACAAGTGCTGCTAAGTGAAAAACAATATCTATATTTTTTGTTGCATTTAAACATGCAAAATAATTTCTTACATCTGCACAAATTATATTAACTGTCGTAATTACGTTTTTCAGGTTTGCAAGAGATCCTGTAGAAAAATTATCTAAAACTGTAACTTTGGCTCCAAGATTAACAAGTTCTTCTGCTATATGAGATCCTATAAAACCAGCACCACCGGTGATTAAAATATTTTTGTCTTTATAAAATTCTGTCAACTGCTTCATTATTTCCTCTTCTTTTTGAAATGTTTATGTTGGAATCGAATAATAAAGTTTTTAGCAAATTTTCTGTTGTTTTTTTTGCATCAAGATAAGCTTCTTGCATACTTGAATATTTCCATTCTCCGAATCTTCCAATCGAATTTATTGATAAATGTTCAAGTGATTTTAGAATTTGGTTAAGATTTTTTTCTCTCCAAAAATCGTAAATTACATATGCATGTTTTATATGCAATATATTTTTAGTCGCTATATTTGATTGTTTTAAATTTAATTTTTTTAAAGCTTGTTCTATTGATTTTTCTAATAATTGTTCTTTTAATATTTTTATCTGGGTGTCTGTTTTTGTTCCTGATAAGCAAGAAGTTTCTCCATAAATTGCAGTATGATTTTCAGGCGTAGAATTTGGATTTATATTATTCCAAAAGCCTATTCGATAAAAATTAAATTGTTTTTCTGGATAATATATCCAATGCTTATTGCCTAAGTTGTTTGTATTAAAACCTAGGTTAAAATTTATTACAGAATTGCAAAGTAATTTTTTAGATAAAATTTTTAAATTGGTATCTGATCTTTCTTCTATTTTGTCTAAAAGTGAATTTAGTGGCAATGTTGATATGAGTTTTTTATATTTTATAAAATTACCATTTTCAAAATAGATAATCTTATTTAAAAAATCGATTTTAATTGCATTATGATTTGTATAAATTTTGTTTTTTAATTTTTTGCAAATATTATCGATTAAAAATTGTATGCCGCCTTGTTTAGGGTAATAAAATTGAGAATTGTAACCTATGTTTTTAGAAAAATCTGGACTCAAAGCGCCAGTTAATAATTTTCTTAGATCTGTTTTTGGAACAAACCTTCCTGTCCATGATGGTGTAATTTTTTTTGTATCGTAAGATAAAAGTTTTGAGTTATATGGATCAAAAAAGTATTTTGTAATACTTTTACCAAAATGTTTTTTTGCCCAATCATGAAAACTTTTTACTTTTATATTTTTTTTATTTATAAAGTCATAAATACAGTTGATTATTATATTTGTATCAAGGCCTGCCAGATTCATCTGAAATGGATATGGGACAATTTTATTGTCCATAAATATTGCAGAATTTCTTGTTACAAGATCAAAATTATTTATGTCAGAAATATCTTTTAGGAAGTTATAAAAATCATTGTTATTTACGTGCAACAAGTGGCCTGTGTAATCAAATGTGAAACCATCTTGTTTAAAAGATCTTAAAAGACCGCCGGGATAAGAATCTTTTTCAAAAATTTGAAAATCGAAAAAACCATGTTTTTCTAGATTATACGCACAACTAAGACCTGTGAGCCCTGCCCCCAAAATTACTACTTCTGGCACTCTACTCCTTCTTCTCTTTTTCAAATAGACTTGTTTAAGAATCAAATAGATTCAAAACGAATCAAAACAGCTTTTATAAAAGCTCAATCTATTCTTCTTTTTTATAAATTAAAAAAAGAAAAAAGTCTATCAGTTTTATACCCAATTATTGCTTGGCAAATCTTAATGAATCGTTTTTTGTTATCAAGAAATTTCCAGATCTTATTTGTTGTTTTAAATTTTGAGGAAAACTAACTAACAAATAATATTTTTTAACAGATATAAGTTTTTCTTGCATGTTATTAAAAGTTATTCGTTGTTTATTTTTGTCCCATTTTCCATCACATATAAGATTTTCTTCAACGGGTATTAAAATATTATCTTTTTCTTTTTTTTTATATAAAGAAGCACTTATTTTATTTGAATTTATATAATTTCCCGACCATTTTAATGCTAATTGATCAAGCTTTATTGTATTTTTTGATTTAAAAGTTAAAAGCCCAATCCATGCTGAATCTATTAAGTTATTTTGCAAATTGTTTTGATGATTTTGTTGTGCAAATTCAAACCAAGTATTAGTAGTGTTTAAAGAAAAGTTTTGTTCAAAATTTTGATTTAAAATTTGATCAAAACTTTTGGATATTTTATTTTTACTAAAAATTTGCTCTGTATTTATTAAAAGCAAACTTAATAAAAATATTTTCAATTTTTTTGACATGTCCCTCTCCCCAATAAATTAGTCCCCAAGTATTATTTTTATATTTTATAAAAAAAATAAGTTAAAAGTTAAGAATTTTAAATTAGAAAACTATTTTGCGCGCATTAACATGAATTATTCTTCCTGTTGTGTAAAGATTTTTAAACACTATCTTGGGGATTACTAATTTTTTTTAAAAATTATTGCAGATAGAAAATAAAAATTGTTATTATGAGATTGTAACTATTTTTGTATTTTTAATTTTACTTTAAAGAGAAGGGGATTTTTATTATGAAGAAGTTAAGGTTTTTATCTTTATTTTTATTTTTCATGTCTTTTTTAAGCTTCGGTTATGGCTTAGAACAAGCTTATCAAGTTTTAGGGGTTAGTAGAAATGCAACTTCTCAAGAAATAAAACAAGCATATTACAAGCTTGCTCGAGAACATCATCCTGATAAAAATCCTGAAAATAGAGCAGCTGCAGAAGAATTTATGAAAAGATTGAATGCTGCGTATGAAAGAATAACAACTCCACCAAGAACTACTACAATAAGACCTACAACAACTACAACAACTACAACGGCTAGGCCTACAGTTCTAACACCTGAACAAATTGGACGAATAAGACAAAACCTTCAAACTATTGCCCCTAAAATTATAACTTTGATAGGTAATTTAGTACAACTAACTCGAGATAGTATGCATATAGATTATAAACGTTTACGAGCGGAAGTTTTGCAGCGTCAAGCGGATATTTTGAGCAGACAAGTAGGCAAACTTATCGACTTTATGAGGCCGTTTCAGGTGGATAGAAAAAGTTTATTGTTTTTACAAATAAAAAATTCATATACTCTGGTAAGTATAGTATATGACATAGCAAAAGTGATGAAGGAACCATCTCAAGAAAATTTGGATATGGCAAAATCATGGTGGGATGCTCTTGATGAACAAACGTCTGCTTTATGGCTAGGTATATTTAATGAGTCTCAAATAAAAATAATAAATGAATATGTAGTGGAAATGAAAAAATGGGTTGAAGATAGATTGCAAGAACAATCACAGCCAACACCAACAAGAGCAACTGGAGAAAATATAGATTACATCATTAAAATGCTTCCTGCTAGGTTGTTTCGTTTTAGTGCTGATCTAGCACATTTTTGTCGTCAAGGTGACCCATGGACCTTTAGTAGGTATACCAAAGAACAATTAATCGAGATTAGAAATGAAACAAAGGAATATGGGAAAAAACTATCCGTAATATATAGGGAATTGAGTAAGCTAAGACTACGAGATGAGAGTTTTCTCTTGCTGGAAATAAAAATAACTACTTTTACTAAACTAGCGTTGGGGCTATATTTGCAAGCAATGGCGCTAAGTGATCTATCTCTTACAAACTTGATTGCTGCAAAAGAACACTGGATAAGAATTGGGCGGGATATTCAAGATCCAATTTTCTGGCGGGGTATATTTGATGAATCTCAAATAAACGCGATGATAGATCAAATTAATATAATGAAAAAATGGGTTGAAGATAGATTGCAAGAAACACTTCCCCTTGCATCCACAAATCCAACCACACTCCCATGATGTGGTTTAATAAGTAGAAACTTAAGTTTAGCAAATTAAAATAAATAACGTTTTAAATTAAAAGCCATTGATTACAGGACTTCCTCAAATTCACTGAAAAACTGATCTAGTCATAGCTTGAATAAAGCATGATATTCTCCTCAGAAAGAGTAGAACTTCAAATTCAAAGGAGAATATCATGCTTTATTCAAGCACAGTAATAATGTATCCAATACTAACGTTGTTGTCCACAATAGGTAAAAAGAGTTTTGAAAATTTAGGAAGATTAA
>JAIPGX010000047.1 GCA_021735465.1 Candidatus Babeliales bacterium
AATATTTTGAGTTTTAAATGCTTTCACAAAAAATAAAATTGTTGTAAGAATAAACAAAGACGCTAAACCCTCAAGTCTTGCCTGTATGACGTAAGATACAGTTTGAGTTTGAACTGGGTGTAACAAAAAAAGCGCTGCAGTAGAAAAAGCTACAAGAAGTGAATTTTTATATAAAAAATTATCTTTTTTTAAAAATTTACATAAATCTAAAATTAAGAAAAATAAAATTAAGCCTGATAATATATGAATAATTAAATTAAAACTTCTATAATAAAATGGATCAAAAAGACCTATTTTATAGTTTAAATTATTTAAATAATCGCTCATCCATCTAGAATGCGTTGTCCATCTTTGCAAGGGGTTATCCATGCGAATTACAAATTTTTTTGTAATATTTGCAATATCATCAAATTGAAAGGGATATCTTAAAGAGGGAAAATAAAATAAGGTTGTCAAAATTGCTAAAATCGATGCTGGTATTAGATTTTGTAAGAAAATTAATTTATCTATATAATTGTTAAAATAATTCTTAGAAACGTTTTTATTCACAGCTTTCTCCTATCCTATTTATTTGATTATTATTTTTACAGTCTATTACAAAATAAAAATATGTGAACCGTTCAAAAAATATTAATAATTATTAAAACCTGTTAATATTAGGTTTAATAATTATTTATTTATAAATTAGAAAGAGATTTTTATGAGTAAGCAGTTTTTAGATTTATTAAATTATTTAGCAATAATTTTTCCAGCATTTTTGTTCGTTTTTACTGTTAGAGGTTTTTTTAAAGCACTTGCTGCAAAAATCATGGGGGATGATACGGTGCAACAAGAAGGTTTTTTGAGTTTAAACCCACTAGTTCATATAGATTTTTTTGGATTAATAACAACACTTTTTATTTTTATTTTACTTTCTATTTTTTTACTTGATGGTGCTTTTTCCAGGTCTATGCTAATAATTTTTTTGGTTTTATTAGGTGTTAGATGGACGATTCCCGTTGATATTAATGAAAGTAATTTTAAAAATTATACTTTAGGCGTAATTTTGACAACGTTATCAGGGTCGATAGGTAGTTTTTTTCTAGCTTTAGTTTTTTTATATCTTTTTAAATATTTTCCATTTAAATTTTTTCCTAATTATGTTTTTTTGACTTTTAGTGAAATTTTTGGAGCAACAATAGAATTGGCCGTTTTTTTTGGAGTTTTAGATTTGATCCCAATTCCACCGTTTAGTGGCGGCCGTTTATTAGAATTTATTTTACCTAAGTCTTGGCACAATATTATTACTTGGTTACACGAATATTCTGTTTATATTTTACTAGCATTATTTATACTTCCGGGCATAAGTGAAATATTTTTTAGTCTTATTTATTTGTTAAGCTTTTTTGTAAAAAGATTTTTATTATTTCTAGTTTTTTAAAAAATTAATTAAGTAAAAAAAATTATTAAGGGGAATTTTATGGATAGTAAAGTTTTTTTAGATTCTTTAAAAAGTGTAGCTATAATATTGCCGGCTTTTTTAGTAGCCCTCTCTTTTCATGAATTTGCACATGCTTTCATGTCTAATTTATTAGGTGATGATACTGCAAAAAAAATGGGAAGGCTTACTCTTAATCCATTTGCGCACTTGGATTTTATTGGTACTTTATTTTTAATAGTTTTTCGTATTGGTTGGGCAAAGCCTGTGCAATTTGATGCTCGCAATTTTAAGTATCCACGATTATATTCTGTTTTAACGGCATTAGCAGGGCCTTTTGCTAATTTATTGTTAGCCCTTTTAATTTTTGTGTTAATAAAATATTTTCCAATTAGCTATTTTCCAGAGGCAGTTAATAAAAGTTTTTTACAAGTTTTTGAACTTACAGCATATATAAATGTTATGCTGGGGGTTTTTAATTTATTACCAATACCGCCATTAGATGGTAGTCATATTATAACTGCATTGCTTTATAATAAATATCCTAATGTTGTAATTTGGCTTTATAGATATTCACTATTTATATTGATATTTTTATTTTTAATGCCCATTACAAGATATTGGTTAATAAAGCTTATATTGTTAGTTTATAATTTTTTAAGAAATTTAGTTTTTTAATAAATATCCGTTCAAATGGGTTCGACAAGCTCACCATGAACGGATAAGTAAAATTACCGTTCGCCCTGAGCTTGTCGAATGGGTGCGAACGGGGACCTATTACCTATTAATTTGGGGAAAATTTTTATGAACAAAAATAATCTAAACGAAACCGTTAAAATTTTAAAAAGTGGTACAGCTCAAGTTTTACCTGAAGACGATTTTGTAAAAAAATTATCAAGTGGCAAAAAACTTAAAATTAAACTGGGCATGGATCCTACGGCACCGGATCTACATTTGGGACATGCGGTAGTTTTAAGTAAATTGAAACAATTTCAGTTCTTAGGACATGAAATTATATTTTTAATTGGAGATTTTACTGCACGAATAGGCGATCCTACGGGAAAATCTAAAACAAGACCACCATTGTCTGAAGAACAGGTAAAAACGAATTCTAAAACTTATCTGAATCAAATTGGCAAAATTTTGGATATTTCAAAAACTAAAGTTTGTTATAATTCTGAATGGCTTTCAAAAATATCATTTGAAGACGTTATTAAATTGACAGGCAAAGTTACTCTTGCTCGATTAATAGAAAGAGAAGATTTTGCAAAAAGAATGAAAGAAAATGAATCTATTGGTTTTCATGAACTTTTTTACCCCATTTTGCAAGGTTATGATTCAGTTTTTTTGAAAGCTGATATTGAGCTTGGTGGTACAGATCAAACTTTTAATTTATTGTTTGGTAGATTTTTACAGGAACAATTTGATCAAGAACCGCAAGTTATTATGACTATGCCAATTCTAGAGGGTCTTGATGGTGTTCAAAAAATGTCCAAAAGTTTGGGTAATTATGTTGGTCTTTGGGAATCAGCAGACCAGGCGTATGGCAAGTTAATGTCAATTTCTGACGAATTAATGTGGCGTTATTTTTTGCTTTTGTTAGATAAAACAGAAGACAAAATTGAACAAATGCAACTGGACGTTAAAACAGAAAAACTGCATCCTATGAAACTTAAAAAACAAATGGCATATGATATTATTAAAAAATTCTGGTCGGAACAAGAAGCAGAATTTGCACAAGAAAAATTTGAATCTCTTTTTCAGAAAAGAGATTACTCTGTTGCAACAGAAATTGAAATGCCAAAAGATAATAGTAACCCTATTTGGATTGTGGATTTATTAAAGTTGTTAGGCGTTGCAACAACTTCTTCTCAAGTAAAAAGGCTTTTACAAGATGGTGCTGTTTATATAGATGGTTTAGAAATAAAAGATTTGAAAGCCGAAATTTATTGGGTTTCAGGCCAAATTATTAAAGTCGGAAAACACAAAATTTTTAAAATTAAATAAAATAAAAAAATAATAATTTTATGTTTAATAATAGAATCGCAGCTTCTGCTATAATAATAAATGATAATAAAGTTTTGCTTGCAAGATACAGTTCAGGTAAAAATGGAACAAGTTTTCTTGTTGGTCCAGGTGGTGGTATAGAAATAGAAGAGAATTTAATCCAAGGTTTAATTCGGGAAGTAAAGGAAGAAACTGGACTTAGTATTAGTGCTCAAAAAATGCTATTAGTCGAAGATTTGCTTTCTAAAATTTTGGTTTCTTTGTAATTTTATTGGTGGTGAGTTAATAAAAACACGAGATGCTGAAATTGAAGGCATTATTGATGTAAATTGGTATTCAAAAGAACAAATTATAAACGAAATTGTTTATCCGGAAATTCTTAAACAAGTTAATTGGGAAGAATTTTCTCAAAAAACTTGGCAAACAAAATACTTGGATTTAAAAAAAGTTAATTTTTAATAAATAAATTTTTTTTAGACAATAATTTTTCGGGCAAATTTTTTATTGGATTATTTTTTAGTGATAAAAATTTTAAATTCTTTAGGTCTGCAAGGTCTTCTGGTAAATCTTGCAGACAATTATTATCTAAATTTAAGCGCCATAAATTATCTAGATTTTTAATATTTTGTGGTAATTTTTTTAATTGATTATTAGATAAATCTAGATTTACTAAATTTTTCAAATTACAAATTTGTTCAGGTAATTCTTCTATTTGATTATTAGATAAATTTAAATTTTTTAATTTTGTAAAATCACCAATTTGGGCGGGTATTTTTTTTATAAAATTATTTTTCAAATCAAATTGATCTAAAAAATCTATTGGAACAAGACTGTCCATATTTTCAAGATTTAGATTAGATAAATCTAATTTGTTATTTAAAATAATTAATTGCTTTGTAATTATTAAATCATAAAAGGATATAGTGATAGGTTTTTCGCTTTTATCAAACATAAGAGATTTATCATTTATTTTTAAAAAATATTGTTTTTTAATAAAAGTCTTTATTTCTTCTGAAATTAAAGAATCAGCAATAAAAAAAATACTATATTTTGGGTTTTCTATAAAATTAATATATTCACGTGCTAAAGCATGACATACACCATCTAATTTTAGATTTACACAAGTTTGAAATAAATCCCAAAAAATATTTTGAGATTGTGCAAGTTTTAAATTAGATAAATATTCGACTATTTTAAATATAGGTGCACTTTGTTGTATGTATTCTAATTCATGACAATATTTATTAATTAATTCTGTAATCAAAATATTGTCATGTTTTGCTTTTAGGTTATTGTTTTGAAAAATATATAAAAAGATAATTAAAAATAATTTAAATTTTTTATTCATAATTTGTAGCCTTTCTTTTTTTTAAATTAAATCATAAAATTAAATTTTAGTTAAGTTTATAAAATTAATATCAAGAATTTTTTAGAGTAGTAATATTAATTCACAAGAAAGTTATTTAGGAGAGTTTTAATGTTTTTTTATAAATTCAAACTAATATATAAAATTTTTTTAATCTTATTATTTACAAGTTTTAAAATTTATTCCGCAGATTTGATAATTTTTTCTTATGATAGACCTATGCAGCTTTATGCGTTATTAGAATCTATAGAAAAATACGTTAAAAACTTAACTTCAACATCTGTGATTTATAGAACTACTAACGATACTTTTGATTCTGGTTATAAAATTATCAAAGATAAGTTTTCAAAAATTAAGTTTTATAAACAAGATAATGATGCTAAAGATTTTAAAAAATTATTGTTACAAGCCACTTTTCAAGATTCTTCTAGCGAATATTTTTTATATGGTGTTGATGATTTAATTGTTACTGATTTTATTGATATTAATTATTGTATTGAACAACTTGAAAAAGAAAAGGCTCTGGGTTTTTTTTTACGATTAGGTAAAAATATTACAGAAAATTATACAATAATTCAAAATTGTAAGCAGCCTGTATTAAAAAAATGTAAAGAAGATATTTTTTCTTGGAAATTTGTGGATGGTTCTGGTGACTGGGGACTTCCAGCTTCTACTGATATGACAATTTATAGAAAATTTGATTTTAAAGATTTTTTTTATAATTTAAATTATTCAAATCCTAATGATTTTGAAGCCTTTTGGTTATCTGTTTCTGATAAAAATAAAATAGGTCTTTGTTTTGAATTTTCTAAAAATTTAAATATACCTCTAATTATTGTTCAAAAAGAAAAATGGCACAGAAATATGAATCTTTGTACTACCCAAGATTTATTAGATTTGTTTTTAAATGGTTTTAAAATAGATATAACTAATTTTGAAAAGTTCAGAAATAGTGCGCCGCATGTAGAACTTTTACCTGAATTTGTAAAAATTTAAAATATAAAAATTTAATTATAAATATATAAATTAAAAAGGGTGCTTAATATGTCTTACTTTAATTTTTTTAAAAAAATATTAGTTTTAAATTTTGTTTTTATATCAAATATTTTCTGTGAAAACAAACCTAATTTTGCAATTACGTATTCTTTTGAAGAATCTAAAAGATTAGGAGATAAAATTCTGCTCTATTGTAAAACTAAATGGTTGGCGCACAAATATAATTTACAATTATTTTTTGAACCATTCCCATATTCAGAGCAATTTAATGTGTCGAAATTGGAAACTTTTGCTCAAAAAGAAAAATTAGATCTTTTCAGAAATAAAATAAAAATTGATTCAGAATATCAGCTAATAAATCATTTAAATTCAATAAAAGAAGATACGCTTTTTATTGCACACTTTTGGACCAATATTAATGGTAATGATTTTTTGAAAAATCAAACAGTAGTCAGCATGCTAGATTCTCTATTGTATAATTGTGATTGTCTTTATCTGTCAACAATTCAAGATGAAAAATTTGGCCAAATAATAAAAAAGGCTTTAAAACCAATTGCAGTACCTAAGAAAGTTGATTTACCAGAAGATAGAATAACTGTTGCTGTGCACATAAGAAAAGGGGGGGGATATGACCCAGAAATTGTTGCTGAGCAATATTTTGACTTACCTGAATATAATATATTTAAAAATTGCAATATTAATAAAATTGATAATACTTTGAATCAAAGATCAAGCGTACCTGAATATTCTATAGACAAGGCTTTTCCGAGTTTGTTTCCACCAGAGCAATTTTATGTTGATCAGATAATGAACATGTCGGATCTTTTAAAAGATTTTCCTATGTTTGTTTATGTTTTTACTGATGATAAAAAACCACAAGAATTAGTTGAGAGACTAAAAAATAAGATAAAAAAAAATAATATTATTTTTGCAACAAGATCTACTCAAAATTTACACGATAAAAATGTTATAGAAGATTTGTATATTATGTCTCAATTTGATTGTTTGATTAGGGGTTCATCACATTTTTCTTGGGCATCTCAAATGCTTGGAAAGCATAAAATTATAATTTCTGTTCAGCATGCAACTTGGATTTCAGATACAAGATTAATTGTTGATAAAATAAATGTATTTCTGCGCCAACCTGAAATAAATGATCCTAAGAAAATAATTTTTGATAATTTATTAAATAGGATATAAAAAACTGGAGAATGGAGAATAATGAGTGAAATTCGTATTGGAAGATACACAATCGAAATTTCTAATGAAGATAAAATTTTATTCCCAAAAAGCAAAATTACAAAATTAGATTTAATTAATTATTATAAAGACATAGGCAAATTAATGTTGCCATATACAAAAAATCGGGCCATTAGTATGGTACGATATCCAAATGGAATAGATAAAGAAGGCTTTTATCAAAAGGAAGCCGGTGAATATTTTCCTAATTGGATCAAAACAAAAAAATTAGAAAAAGCTGGTGGATATACAAATTATGTTGTTATAAACAATACAGCAACGCTTATTTATCTAGTTAACCAAGCTTGCATTACACCACATCTCTGGTTAAGTAAAATCGATAAGCCCCAATATCCTGACCGTATAATAATAGACTTAGATCCATCTGGAAAAAATTTTTCTATGATTCAAGAAGGAGCAATTATTTTAAAAAAAAGATTAGAACAGTTAGGTCTTGTTCCATTTGCGATGACAACCGGTTCTCGTGGGATTCATATTATAGTACCAATAAGGCGTAATCATGATTTTAATTTTATACGTGATTTTTTAAACAATTTGGTTAGACCATTAGCAGAAAAACATAAAAATTTATTTACACTGGAAATGCGAAAAGAAAAAAGAAAAAAATTAGTTTTTATAGATACTTTACGTAATGCTTATGGTCAAACGGGAGTTGCACCTTACGGTGTGCGTTCAAAAGAAAATGCACCTGTTGCTACTCCAATTTCTTGGAAGGAGGTTCAAGATTCATCTTTAAAACCGGATAAATATACAATAAAAAATATTTTTAAAAGATTGTCCCAAATACAAGATCCATGGAAAGAATTTTTTGAAAATGCCAAAAGTATCAAGAAAGTCAGATAGCTGGCCGTGCCAGGCGTAGTTCGAAGAACGAAGACTGGCGGGGCTAACGAGACTCGAACTCGCGACCTTCCGCGTGACAGGCGGACGCTCTAACCAAACTGAGCTATAGCCCCTAAAATTAAATAAATTTCAAGTTATAAAAATTTTGCCAAAAATAATGGTATTTGGCAAGTGTTTTTTGATTTTTATTCTTTTTTATCCATAATTTTTTGAACTACAGCCTCCATGCGTTCAATTTCTTTATCAGTAAGCATTTTAAAATGAGTCTCACGTTTATTTTTAGAAATATAACCATTGTTTTCTTTTGCCAATTTAATAAAAAGATCTATAAGCCTATCCGGCATATCAACTATACAGGACTTCCTCAAATTCACTGAAAAACTGATCTAGTCATAGCTTTAAAAAAAAGATATTCTCCTCAGAAAGAGTAGAACTTCAAATTCAAAGGAGAATATCATGCTTTATTCAAGCACAGTAATA
>JAIPGX010000048.1 GCA_021735465.1 Candidatus Babeliales bacterium
CATATCTTCTTTCTTTTCTGTTGAAACTTTTTCTTTAACTTTAACTGTAGTAGGAATTGGACCCTTCTCTTCCGCTAGTGGAGGAGTTGGAGTTAAAGTTGTTTCTTGTTTTAAATCTTGTTTTAAATATTGAATAAATTTTTCTAATTCCACTCCTAATTTTTTTGCCGTTTCTTGAACTTCTTTTTTAGATATGCTTGAAAACTTTACGCTTGTAGGATCAGGTGTACTTAAGAGTTCTACGACTAATGGTTGGAGTTCTTGTAATTTTTTATAATCTTGTGAAGATAATTCGTCTTTTTTCTTGGCTTCTTTTTCTTCCATTTCTTGAGATTTTTGTAGTTCATCTATTTCTTGTCTTAAATATTTAACTTTTGCACTGTTCAGATCTTCTTGTTTTTTTATTATTTCTTCTAATTCTTTTATTTTTTCTTGAAGATCTGAAGCTGCATTAGCTTTTACTTTTTCTTGAAGATCTGGAGTTGTATTAGCCTTTGTTTTATTTTGTAAAAAACAAAATATTAATAAACTTGTTAGTAATAAAGATTTCGTAATTTTCATAATTACCCCTTCACATTAAAATTATTTAAAATTTATACAATTTAAACTTTCATATATTTTAAGCTATATTTACTATCTGTAATTTAATATTAACAGAAAGTATATAATTATTGTCAAGAGTTATTTTTTTTTCTTGATGTTTTTTTAAATTTATATACCTTTATATGCGTAATAATTATTTTGAAAAAAATATTTTTTCTAATTCTCCAATAATTTTTATGAATATAGTCCCGAAAAATCGGGACTATTGTTTTTTTTCGGGACTATTGTTTTTTTTATATTTTCTGTGCTATTTATAATTTTGAAGTTTTTTATTAATATCTATAAAAAATATAAATTTTGTAATTTTAATTTTTAATTTTGCATAAAAATTGCCAAGAAGAGAGAAAAGGGTAGCAAATGAAATTTATTGTTTTTCTAGACAAATTTTTCTTAGTTTTTATTTTTCTATTCTTTATAAATTCTATAAATTCAACGCCAATAAATAATCGGTATGACCCTGTATCCATTTATAATATTTTTGGAACCGACAAATATTATTATTATCACAAAAATAATAAATGTTTTAGAGTGAAATTAGATATTACGCCTTTTTATCAGCATTCTGGTGGTGCAAGGGATAAAGATGGAGTTAAAGTTCCAGAAGGCGATATGCTCGGCCGCTGGAACATGCTAGCAACTTTATTTGGTGATGGAGCTGTGACATTAAATAAACATTTTGAATTTGAAGATGGGGCTCCCGGAACTCCCTGGGGTAAGCCAGAGCAAACAACAGCTAGCGATTTTCCATTTTTAAGTATTGCACGAAGAGTCTTTGATGGTTATGGTAATAATGCAACAGAAGAAGCTATGTTTGATACAACGCATGAAACTGTTGCCGATTGGGTAAAAATTTATCCAAATGTTGTAAGAGATGCTAACGTTCTTATTGGTGCAGGAACTGCTGCAGGCACGATAAGTAAAGCATATGCTTTTGAAGCAAATTATGATCCTGCTGATGATAATTTTGGTAAATATTCTATACCAATTAAATATGAAAAATTGGGACTAAGAGGGCGATTGGGTTTTGATTTTGGTTATGGATTTGGTGTAGCGGTTAAAAGTGGCGTTGTAGATATTAGACAAAAACCGACTTTTAATGATCAGACTGAGAGTAGCAGTAGTACAATTGCTCAGACAAATGATAAAACTCTCATGAAAACATACATGACAAATCAGTTGCCTAGAGAACATATCTTGGGCGATGCTCTTTCTAAAACCTCTGGAACAGCTGGAAATTTTGAGAGTAACGAATTAAACTTTAAAACAAGTGAATATAAAAAAACAGTAATGGAAGATACTCATATAGAATTTTATTGGTGCTTGCCTTTTGATGTAAGAGATGATGAGGGTGAATCTGCAGTTTCATTTGCGCCATATTTTTCTTTTGGTGTTTGGGCACCAAGCGGTCAAAAACAGGATCAAAATTGGGCATTTTCAATTCCAAGTGGTAGCGATGGCCAAACAGGATTTACAGTAGAAGGGTCAATAAATTTGGATTTTTTAAAAAATTATCAATTGGGATTCGGAGCAGGAGCCGCTATTTATGGTTCAAAAGATTATAAAAATTATAGAGTGCCATCGAGCATATACCAAGCAGGAATTTATCCATGGCAGACTGATATTAGAAGAAGTGTAAGTCCTGTTTGGTACGTAAATCTTTCTTTGAAAGCAGAAGAATTTATAAAAAATTTCTTTTGTTCTTTTGAATATATTTATACACAAAAAAATAAAGATTCAATAACGCTTAAAGAGACAGATGCTACAAGACTTGCTGCTTTTGTCGCAGGTAAAGGTAAAGAAACTTTGGAAGAAAATTCTAAATGGAAAAATAATATTGTGCAGGGTGGCGTTGGATATAAAATTTGTCCAGGAATACAGCTTTCTCTCGGCTTTCAAGCGCATATCAGTGGGGTTAAAGTTTATAGGACTACAACAGTATTTGGTACACTTAGTCTTGTTATCTAAAAACCCCCTTCAAATAACAAAAAAAATAGTTTATACTACAGAAAGTGCAAAAGAAACATTGAAAAATGGTGTTTCTTGAATTATTTTGAAAGTTTTTATTAATATAAAATTATAAAAAGGCGGTGTTTTTTAACATGACTAAAGTTTTTAACGTCGAAGTTCACGTTGGTGATAATTTAGAAAGAAGCTTGAAGCAACTTAAAAAAAAGAGCGAACGTGAAGGTGTTGTCAGAGATATGAAAAGACTAGCATATCATGAACCTGCAACACAAAAAAGACGCAAAAGCCTCATGAGAGCTATAAAAAATAATTATCTCAAGAGTATGGAAAGTTATCTTAAATAAATTTTATCGATTGAAAAAATATTTGTGAAAAATTTTTTAGGAAATAGGAAGAGAGAACAAAAAACGTCTCTTTTCCTTCATGAAATTTCATCTATAATACAACGGCTTTCTTACGATGAGCCTGATTTGTTAAAAGTTTTCGTAACAAAAATTGAATTATCTAAAGATTATAAAATTTGTTATGTTTATTTTTCTACTTATGCAGATAAGAGTGACTTTGATAAGGCTTTAGAAATTTTAAAATTATATAAGCCATCAATACGTAGAGCTCTTGCCCAAAATATATCTGGAAAATTTGCAGCAGATTTAAGGTTTTTATATGATAAAACAAAAGATAAAGAACGTGAGCTTTTAAGTTTTTTGGATAAAGTTGTAGAACAAGATGCACAACTTGAAGTTGAAGGCGAAATAGTTGATCAAGAAGCCGAATCAAAAGATAGATAAAAAGTGTTTGATTCCAGATTATTACAAAAAAATGCTATAAAAAATTTAAGCTTAAATATTTCTTATGAGCTTATTCAAGTACTAGAAAAAGAAGCACAATCAATAAATTATCTTATAAAAAATTTTCCAATAAATGCAGAATTTTTAGTAGAAAAAATTTTACATACTTATTTAAAAGCAAATTCCCGAGTAATATTCACTGGCATGGGAAAGTCTGGGCATGTAGCAAGAAAATTAGTTGCCACTTTTTCTGGACTTAATTTGCCGGCATTTTTTTTGCATCCAGCAGAAGCTTTGCATGGTGATTTGGGCGTGATTATGCCTAGTGATCTGATTATTGCAATATCAAAGAGTGCTACAGGAATTGAACTTGAGCAAATTATGCCTGTGTTAAAATCTCAGGGAAATTTTATTTGTTTAATTTGCTGTGCAAATGGCAACTTGAATTTTTTATCTGATTTAGTTATAAAATTGCCATTTCAACAAGAAGCATGTTTTTTAAATTTGGCACCTACAAGTAGCTCTACTTTATGCATGGCTTTTGGCGATGCATTAGCAGTAGTTTGTGCTAAATTAAAAGGTTTTAACAGAAATGATTTTGCAAAAATCCACCCATCAGGCGCTTTAGGTAAAAAATTGTTATTAAGCGTTGAATCTTTAATGTATAAAGATAATGATTTGCCTTTAGTGAGCTGTGACACAAATCTTAAAGATCTGTTGTTTACCATAACTAACAAAAAAATGGGTATTGCAATAGTGATAGATTCTGAAAAAAATTTGCTTGGTATAATTACAGATGGTGATTTGCGGCGAGCATTTGATTTAGGTCCTGATATTTTTAATAAAACAGCAGAAGATCTTATGATAGTAAATCCTAAAACTATAAAAAAAGATATTTTAGCAGCTCTTGCATTGCAAACTATGGAAGAATTTAATATTACAAGTTTGGTTGTAGTGCAAAATAAAAAAAAAGTTGTAGGATTAATTCATATTCATGATTTAGTAAAAGCTGGATTATAAAAATTTAAAAAAGTTTTGAGAAAGATTTAATTTATGGATAAAAAAATAATTTTAACTGGTGATAGGCCAACTGGGCAATTGCATTTGGGGCACTATGTTGGATCCTTGCAAAATAGAGTAAAATTGCAGCATGAATATAAACAATTTATAATGATAGCCGATGTTCAGGCTTTAACGGATAATGCTGAAAACCCGGAGAAAGTTAGACAAAATGTTTTGCAAGTTGCGCTTGATTATTTAGCAGTTGGAATTGATCCAAAAATTTCTACAATTTTTATTCAATCTTTAATCCCTGAAATAGCAGAACTTACAATTTTTTATCTTAATCTTGTAACTTTAGCAAGATTACAAAGAAATCCTACAGTTAAAGATGAAATGAAACAAAAAGGTTTTGGTTCAAACATCCCTGCGGGTTTTTTAGTTTATCCGGTAAGCCAGGCTGCAGATATTACCTGTTTTAATGCTAATCTTGTACCAGTTGGTAAAGATCAAATCCCACATATTGAGCAAACTGCAGAAATTGTAAGAAAATTTAATAATGTTTATGGACATGTGCTTGTTGAACCTCAAGCGTTAGTTCCAAAAGATGAAAATGTTGCACGTCTACCTGGAACTGATGGTAAGGCTAAAATGAGTAAGTCTTTGGGAAATACTATCTATTTATCTGATAGCAAAGATACTATTTATTCAAAAATTATGAGCATGTACACAGACCCAAATCACCTAAAAGTTCAAGATCCAGGGAACATAGAAGGTAATACAGTTTTTACATATCTTGACGTTTTTGATACAAATAAAGAATATGTACAAGAGTTAAAAGAGCATTATAAGCGTGGTGGCCTTGGCGATGTTAAAGTAAAAAAATATTTAAACGAAGTTTTGCAAAATATTTTGGAACCTATCAGAATCAGACGACAAGAATTTGAAAAAAATCCTGATTATGTCATGCAAATTTTAAAAGATAGTACACAAGTTGCACGTCAAGAAGCACAAAAGACTATGCAGGAAGTAAGAAGGGCCATGAAGATAAACTATTTTGAATAAAATTATGCTAATTTTTTTAATTTTAATCTCATATATTTTTTTATGTTGGGGATCTTTTTTAAACGTAGTTGCTTATAGATCAATTACAGATATAAGCTTTTGGCAAAAAAGATCGATTTGCCCAAATTGTAAAAAAGTTATTTTTTGGTACGACAATATACCAATTGTTTCTTGGATTATTTTAAAAGCTAAGTGTAGAAATTGTAAAATACAAATTTCTTGGCTTTATCCATTTATAGAAATTTTGACAACTGTTATTATGACAGCACTTTTTTGTAAAATTTTTAATTTTAATTTACAAAATAATTTAGTATTTAATTTTTATTTACAAGATATTTTAAATTTTTTTGCATATTTTATATTTTTTTCAGTTTTAATTATAGCAACAAGAACAGACTTGCAAGATTTAGTAATCCCACAAATTTTTAGTATTTATTTAGTGCCAATTGGTCTAATTTTTTCTTATTTTAATTTGATTAAAATAAGCTTCTTACAAAGTATTTTGGGTGCAATTTTTGGATATCTAATTTTATGGATAACAGCAAAATTATTTAAGTATTTTGCACAAAAAGAAGGCCTTGGAGTAGGAGATATGGAACTTTTGGCTTTAATTGGGGCATTTTTGGGGCCAATTGGAGTTTGGGCAACCTTGCTTTTAGGTTCTGTAATAGGCTTAATTATTGGTATTTTTTATATTCTTATTACTAAACAAGATAAATCGGTTATGATCCCGTTTGGGCCGTTTCTAGCTTTAGGTGCAACTATTTATTTTTTCTTTGAAAACTTAGCTTAAAAATTTTATAGAACGTTCGTGGTGAGCTTGTCGAATCCATACGAACGGTTCTTACTCTAAACCGTTCTGTTTATGCTCAATATTTCTGTCCTGATCTATCTGCCAGAGATCCATTTTGTTTTTGCCAGTAATATCAGCAGCGGCTCCTGCAACAAAACCCTGTTCTGTTAGATTTGTTTGACCTAAAGAATCTTTGGGTGCTTTTAATTTTCCTGTAAAAAAATTAACACCTTCTTGAGCCCCAGAAAAATTAAAACCGTATGTATAATTAAAGTTACCCTGTGGCTTCCAATTCAGACTATCCGGGCCTGATAATGCATTTGTATATTTACCATGCTCAGCCCAATAGCTTTGTTGTGCTGTGTGTAAAGATGCTAAATTTATAGCCACTTCGGCTTGTTTTGCTTTTGCATAGTAAGAAAAATATTTTGGAATAGAGATTGTTGCAAGAAAAGCTATAATTGCAACAACTATCATGAGTTCTATTAGTGAAAATGCGTAATTTTTCATAAATTTATCCCCCCGAAAAATTAAAATTACGTTATATTAAAATAAGATATTAAAAATAAGTTTTGCAAATATTAGGATTTAAAATCAATTGTTTTATAGTTTGTCTGTAATTTCTTTGATTAATTCTTTAATTGATTTATCACTTAAAATACCAGCGGCATTTTTATGTCCACCACCACCGAACTTTGCAGCAAACTTATTTACATCGGTTTTTTTAGATCGTAAAGATACTTTTGTTTGCCCTGTATCTATTTCTTGAAATAACAAAGTTATGTCTATGCCAGCAATTTGAGATAAAAAATTATTAAAGCCTATAAGTGGCGCCTGTTTTATATTATATTTTTTTAGATCTTCTTGTGTTATGTATGTCCAAGCCGCTTTACCTGATGGTGTTATTCTTATATTGCTTAGCATTTTGCCCCAAAGAGCGATTATTTTAGGATTTTTGTTTGAAATTAGCTCTGTTTTTAATTTATATAAATTTGCACCAAATTCCATTAAACCTGCGCTAGCTATTAATGTGTTTGGAGTTACAGCTTGTGTATGAAATACCTGGCTATCATAAAGAATTCCAAATAAGAGGCATTCTGCTACATATTTGTCAATTAAATTTTTATCTAAAATTTTAAAAAAATAAAAAAGTATTTCACAGGTACTTGAGCTTTGAGCATGAATTAAATTATAAGTTCCATCAATATTATTACTAATATGATGGTCGATATTGATAATAGGTACTTGTTTGAAAATTTCGGGATAATAAATTCTATTATATGTTGCACAATCTAATATGATTAAAAGTTCAGGTATTTGTCTATGTGTGTTTATTAATAAATTTTTAGGTTCTCGTTTAAATTGAAATTGTGATTTATTGGGATAGATTGTTTCAACATTTTTGCCCATATCATGAAGTATTTTATCTATTGCTGCACAAGCAGATATGCCATCTCCATCAGGTCTGAAATGTGTTAGTAATGTTATATTTTTGTATTTTTGGATAAGTTGCCAAATTTTTAAAATTTTATTTTTATCAAAAAAATTATAAAAACTATTCTCCTGATTTTTTAAATTTTGTTCCATAGTATTCTTCCAATTTACCTATAGGAAAAGCTCCCTTTCTCAGCACTTTTATTTCTTTTTCATTTGATAAATCTATAATAGTAGATGGCAAAGTTTGCGGTAAAGATTTTTTTATGTCAACTACCAAATAGTCAATTTTTTTCAAAATTTCTGGGTCAATATTTTCAATTATAGTTGGAATCGGTTGATTAGATATATTTGCACTCGTGGAGAATAAGCCATCAAAGCTTGATAACAATTTTTGTAAATTTTTATTATTAGGACATCTAATAGCAATCGTATTTTGTTCGGATTTTAGATATTTGGGAAGATTTTTTTTAGCTTTGAATATTATTGTTACAGGTCCAGGCCAGCAATTATTAATTAAATTTATAATATTTTTATTTGATAAATTTTTATTGCTTACAAATTTTTTTAGCTTTTGTATTGAATCAATAAGAATTAAATAAGGCTTATTATCTCTTTTAGTTTTTATATTATTCAATTTTTTGTAAGACTTAAAAGT